>NZ_CALRZC010000076.1:0-34219 GCF_943372545.1 Variovorax sp. YR752
TTGCGGCCGGCCGCATCGGCGATCTCGTCGACGCACTCGATGTTGATCAGCGTCGAGTCCATGTCGAAGGCGACCAGCCGGAAGTCGGCCAGTCGCAGCGGCGGCACGAAGCCGCGGACGAAGAGGCCGGGAGCGTGTTCGGTGGCAGACATCGGCGTGGATGTTACCCGGCCGATGCGCCTGTCATCGTGCGGCGACCACCTGCGAGAGCACGCGGATCTGCGCCCTTGTGTCGTCGCCGACGAGACCGTGCACGGTGTCTGCATCGCTCGCAGGCTTCAGCCCGGCGCCGAGCAAGCGCTGGCGCATTTGCTCGGGCGTGGTCTTCGCCACCTGCGCAAGCACCGGCAGCGGCGCATCGGCCAGGGCGCGCAGCGGCGGCACGAAGGGCGGCTCGCCGGAACCGCCGAGCGGCACGAAGGAGGCCGCCAGCAGCAGCGCGAACAGCCCCAGCGCCGCGCGGCCGCGCCAGCCGGCGAGGTGGCGGCGCACGCCGGGCCAGTTGACCGCGGCGTGCAGCGCCACGCCGCCGATCAGCACCCAGCTCAGCCACTGGTGCGCGGTCTCGTTCAGTCCGCTGTCGATGTGGAAGAACATCAGCACGCCGGTGACGGCCAGCAAGGCGAAGGCGCCCATCGTGATCGGGGTGATCCAGTCTCTCTGCAGCTTCATGGTGTCATCTCCTGGGGATGACTCGATGTTGACTTCGGTCGGTGTCCGCCCTGCTGCGCGCGTGTTGCTGCAGGTGAACCGATTTGCGGCAGATCAGACTTCCCGGCGCAGGACCTGGGGGGAATGTGTCATTGACAGGTGTCAATGGGGTGCGGAACATCCGCGCCCGGAGGCACCTTCATGAACGCAGGCATCTTCATCAGCTATCGGCGCGACGACACACGGCAGGCCGCAGGCCGCCTGGCGGACGATCTCAGCGATCAGCTCGGCGCCGAGCGGATCTTCCGCGACATCGAGAAGATCGAGCTGGGTGTCGACTTCGAGCAGGCCCTGAACCAGGCCCTGGAGAACTGCGAAGTCATGCTGGTGCTGATCGGTCGGCAATGGCTGACGGTCGCCGATGCGCAAGGGCAGCGCCGGCTCGACCATCCGAATGACTGGATTCGCATCGAGATCGTCACCGCGCTGAAGCGCGGCATCCGCGTCGTGCCGGTGCTGATCGACGGCGCGCAGTTGCCGTCGGACGCGGAGCTGCCCGAGGATCTTCGCCCGCTGGTTCGCCGGCAGGCGCTGGCCGTCGAGGATGCACGCTGGAAGAGCGACGTGGCGCGGCTGGCGGAGTCGCTGGCGCGGCTGAACGGCATGCAAGCGCAGGGCCGCGCGACGGCGACTGCGCCGCAGCCCGTGGCGTCCGTCCCGTTGCCGGCCGCGGCGTCGGGGTCCATGCGCAAGGGCATCCTGATCGGCGCGGGCGCGGTCGTCGCGGTCGTGGCGGCGCTGGTCATCTGGGCGCAGGACTCGATCGTGGGAACCTGGCAGACCACCGACGAGCAGGCGGACTACGTCATCTCCAAGGCGGGCGAGCAGCTTCAGGTGGTCTTCGACGCGACGGACGAGAAGCGCATCCAGACCAGCGCGACCTTCGAGGAAAGCAAGTTCACGTTCTCGTATGCCGTCGACGCAGCCGATGGAGAGTCCGTCACCTGGACGTGCATCTTGACGCTTGCCACCGACAAGCTCGACGGCGCCTGTGGCCCGCAGGACGAGCCTGGAAAACAGTCCCTGGCCTTGAAACGCAAGGCGTCGTGATCGCGGGCCGTGGCGCGGCCGCCCGGATCAGTTCACCGCGGCGACCGGTTTGCCCAGCGAGCGGAGCACATCCCTGATCAGCTGCGCCCGGTCCTTCGGCTCCGGCGTGTCGCGCTCGATGCGCAGCTTGTCGTTGCCGGCCAGCTTGATGTGGCGGTTCTTCTGCACCAGCTCGATGATCTTCATCGCATCCACCGGCGGGTTGGGGCGGAAGCTGATGACCATCAGCTTCGGCGCTGCGTCGACCTTGACCACGCCGTAAGGCTTGGCCAGCACGCGCAGGCGGTGCACGTCGAACAGCGTCTGGCCCTGCGGCGGCAGCTTGCCGAAGCGATCGGTGATCTCCTCCAGCATGGCGTCGATCTGCTCGGGCTTCTCGGCCGTGGCCAGGCGCTTGTAGAGGCTCAGGCGGGTGTGCACGTCGCCGCAGTAGGCGTCGGGCAACAGCGCGGGGGCGTGCAGGTTGATCTCGGTGGCGGCCGACAGCGGTGACAGCAGGTCGGGCTCGCGACCGGCCTTCAGCGAGCGCACCGCTTCGCCGAGCATCTCGTTGTAGAGCTGGAAGCCGACTTCCATCATGTTGCCGCTCTGGTTCTCGCCCAGCACCTCGCCGGCGCCGCGAATCTCCAGGTCGTGCATCGCGAGGTAGAAGCCGCTGCCGAGTTCCTCCATCTGCTGGATCGCCTCCAGGCGCTGCGCCGCCTGCTTGGTCAGGCCCTCGACGTCGGGCACCAGCAGATAGGCGTAGGCCTGGTGGTGGGAGCGGCCGACGCGCCCGCGCAGCTGGTGCAGCTGCGCCAGGCCGAACTTGTCGGCGCGGCTGATGACGATGGTGTTGGCGCTCGGCACGTCGATGCCGGTCTCGATGATGGTCGAGCACAGCAGCAGGTTGTAGCGCTGGGCGACGAAGTCGCGCATCACGTGCTCGAGCTCGCGCTCGGGCATCTGGCCATGGGCGATGGCGATGCGCGCCTCGGGCAGCAGTTCGGCCAGTTTGTCGCGGCGCGCGACGATGGTGTCGACCTCGTTGTGCAGGAAGTACACCTGCCCGCCGCGCTTGAGCTCGCGCAGCACCGCCTCGCGGATCGTGCCGCTGCTCTCGTTGCGCACGAAGGTCTTGATCGCCAGCCGGCGCTGCGGCGCGGTAGCGATGACGCTGAGGTCGCGCAGGCCCTCCAGCGCCATGCCGAGCGTGCGCGGGATCGGCGTCGCGGTCAGCGTCAGCACGTCGACCTCGGCGCGCAGCGCCTTGATCGCCTCCTTGTGGCGCACGCCGAAGCGGTGCTCCTCGTCGATGACCAGCAGGCCAAGGCGCTTGAACTTGACCGTCTGCGACAGCAGCTTGTGCGTGCCGACGACGATGTCGATGGTGCCGTCCTCGATGCCTTCCAGCGCCGCCTTCACCTCCTTGGGCGAGCGGAAGCGCGACAGCTCGGCCACCTTCACCGGCCACTTGCCGAAGCGGTCGGCGATGTTCTGGTAGTGCTGCTCGGCCAGCAGCGTCGTCGGCGCCAGGATGGCCACCTGCTTGCCGCCCGTCACCGCGACGAAAGCAGCACGCAACGCGACCTCGGTCTTGCCGAAGCCGACGTCGCCACAGACCAGGCGGTCCATGGGCTTGGGTGACACCATGTCTTGAATCACCGCATGGATGGCGGCCTGCTGGTCGGGCGTCTCCTCGAACCCGAAGCTTGCCGCGAAGGCCTCGTAGTCGTGCGGCTGGAAGCGGAACGGGTGGCCCTCGCGTGCGGCACGGCGGGCGTAGAGGTTGAGCAGTTCGGCGGCGGTGTCGCGCACCTGCTCGGCGGCACGGCGCTTGGCCTTGTCCCACTGGCCGGAGCCGAGCCGGTGCAGCGGCGCTTCCTCCGGGCTCACGCCGGTGTAGCGTGCGATCAGGTGCAGCTGCGCGACCGGTACGTAGAGCGTCGCCTTGTCGGCGTACTCCAGATGAAGGAACTCGCTCGGCCCGTCGCCAAGATCGATGTTCATCAAGCCGACATAGCGGCCGATGCCGTGGTTGACGTGCACCACCGGGTCGCCGACCTTCAGCTCCGACAGGTCCTTGATCAGCGCGTTGACGTCGCTGACCTGCTCCTGCTTGCGGCGCCGGCGTGCGGTCGGCGAGGTGGCGAAGAGTTCGGTCTCGGTGACGAACTGGATCGTTCGGCCCGCGACGGCTTGGCCGTCGCTTCCTGTGCCAGCCGGCTCGTGCCAGAAGAAGCCCACTGCGAGCGGCGCGACGCTGATCGCAAAATGTTCGTCGCCGGCCTCGAACTCGGCGAGGCTTGCCACCGTCGGCGGCTCGATCTTGTTGTCGCGCAGCAGTTCGAGCAGGCTCTCGCGGCGGCCGTCGCTCTCGGCGACGATCAGCACGCGGTGCGTGGTGCTCTGCACATGCTGCTGCAGCCGCGCCAGCGGCTCGGGCGCGCCGCGGTCCACGCTGAGGTCGGGCAGGGGCCTTGCCCAGTCCACCGGCTCCCTGCCGCGCAAGGCCAGCGTCGCCAGCGCATTGGCGCGGGCGAAGAAGTCCTCGTCGCGCAGGAACAGGTCTTCCGGCGGCAGGATCGGCCGCTCCTTGTCGTGCTGCAGGAAGCGGTGCCGCTCGCGCGTGTCGGTCCAGAAGCGGTTCAGCGCCTCGTCGACCTCGCCGTGCAGCGTCAGCATGGCGCTCTCACCAAGGTAGTCGAAGATGGTCGCGGTCTGGTCGAAGAACAGGGGCAGGTAGTACTCGATGCCCGCGGTGGCGATGCCGGTGCCGATGTCCTTGTACAGGCGCACCTTGGTCGGGTCGCCCTCCATCTTCTCGCGCCAGCGCGCGCGGAAGGCGGCGCGCGCGTCCTCGTCCATCGGGAACTCGCGGCCGGGCAGCAGCCGCACTTCCGGCACCGGGTAGAGGCTGCGCTGCGAATCGGGATCGAAGGTGCGGATCGAGTCGACCTCGTCGCCGAACAGGTCGACGCGGTAGGGCACCGCCGAGCCCATCGGGAACAGGTCGATCAGCCCGCCGCGCACCGCGTACTCGCCCGGCGAGACCACCTGGCTGACGTGTGTGTAGCCGGCCAGGGTGAGCTGGCTCTTCAGCGCCGCTTCGTCGAGCCGCTGCTTCTGCTTGAAGTGGAAGGTGTAGGCGGCGAGGAAGCTCGGCGGCGCCAGACGCACCAGTGCGGTCGACGCCGGCAGCAGCACCACATCGACATCGCCTTGGCGGATGCGCCACAGCGTGGCCAGCCGCTCTGAGATCAGGTCCTGGTGCGGCGAGAAGGTGTCGTAGGGCAGCGTCTCCCAGTCGGGGAAGACGGCGATGCGCAGCTCCGGCGCGAAGAAGGCCAGTTCGCCTTCGAGGCGCTGCGTGTCGGCTGGCTCGGCGCTGACGATGGCGACGAGCTTCTTCTGCGCGGCCTGCGCCTGCGCGAAGCGAGCGAGCAGCAGCGCGTCTGCCGAGCCCAGCGGGCGGGGCAGGGTGAAGCGCTTGCCGGGCGTTATGGCGGGAATCTGCATCGGTTCGGACGGTGCCAAAGCAAAACGCCCCGCGAGGTCCTCCCGACGGGGCGATGCACGGTACGAATCATACAATTCGCTCCCACTTCCCGCCCCGCATGACCGAAGCCTCCACCCCACGCTGCTACGCGCTGCTGCCCTGTGCCGGCGTGGGTTCGCGCTCCGGTGCCGCGTTGCCCAAGCAGTACGTGAACATCGCCGGCCGGGCCATGGTGGCGCACACGCTGGCGGCGCTGGCCGAGGTGCCGCGCCTGGCTGCCACGCTGGTCGTGCTGGCGTCCGAGGACGCAGTCTTCGAGCAGCATGTGCCGGGTTTTGCGGGCGAGCGCGGCTGGGTCTGCCGCCGCGGCGGTGTGCAGCGCGCCGACACGGTGGCTGGCGGCCTGGAAGAGTTGCTCGCGCGCGGCGCGCGGCCGCAGGACTGGGTGCTGGTGCACGACGCCGCGCGCTGCCTCGTCCGCCCCGAATGGGTCGACCGGCTGATCGATGCCTGCCTCGCCGATGAGGTCGGCGGCCTGCTGGCGCTGCCGGTGGCCGACACGCTCAAGCGAGCCGAAGACGGCCGCGTCGCCGAAACGCTGCCGCGCAGCGACAAGTGGGCCGCGCAGACGCCGCAGATGTTCCGCATCGGCCTGCTGCGCGAGGCGCTGGTGCGTGCCGGCACGGCGGTGACGGACGACGCCAGCGCGATCGAAGCGCTGGGACTGCGGCCGCTGCTGATCGAGGGCGACGCGGCGAACCTGAAAGTCACCTGGCCCTCCGACTTCATGCTGGCCGAGCGTGTGCTGGCGGCGCGCACGAAAGCAAACCCATGAACCTGCCTCACATCCGCATCGGCGAGGGCTGGGACAGCCACCGGCTCGTCGAAGGCCGCCCGCTGGTGCTCGGCGGCGTGACGATCCCGCACAGCCACGGCCTGTTCGGCCACTCCGACGCCGACGCGCTGTGCCACGCGATCACCGACGCCATCTTCGGTGCGGTGGCGCTGGGCGACATCGGCCACCACTTTCCCGACACCGACGAACGCTTTCGCGGCGCCGATTCCCTGGCGCTGCTGGCCGAAGCCGGACGCCGCGTTCAGCAGGCCGGCTGGCTGGTCGCCAATGTCGACAGCACCATCATTGCGCAGGCGCCGAAGATGGCGCCGCACATCCTGGCGATGCGCCAGCGCATCGCGCAGGCGCTGGCGATCAAGATCGAGCAGGTCAGCGTGAAGGCGAAGACGGCCGAAGGCCTCGGCCCGGTCGGCGAGGGCCAGTCGATCGAGGCGCGCGCGGTCTGCCTGCTCTACACCTTGCGCCGGCCGATCGTTCCGGCTTGAGCCGGCGAGTCAGGGGGCCTTCTTCAGCCGGATGTGCGCCACCAGCCCGCCCTCGGGCGCGTTGGTGACCTCGAAGCTGCCGCCCATGCGCTGCACCGCCTTCTCGACGATCGCCAGCCCCAGGCCGGCGCCGGTGGCCGCGGTGCGTGCCGCATCGCCACGGAAGAAGGGCGTGGTCAGCTGGCCGAGCTTGGCCGGGTCGACGCCCGGGCCGTGGTCGCGCACGCTGAGGATCACCCAGGGCCCGGTGCGCGCGTAGGTCACCACCACGCGGGCGATGCCGGTGTCGGTGCTGCGGCCATAGCGGCGCGCGTTCTCGAACAGGTTCTGCAGCACGCGGCCGAGTTCGGTCTCGTCGGCCATCACCTTGGTGTCGATCGCCACGCGCGCGGTGATGCGGATCTGGCTGGTGTCGCGGAAGGCCGCCATCTCGCGGTCGACCAGGCTGGACAGGTGCACCGGCACCAGCCGGACATCGCCGGGGCGGGCGTAGTCCATGAACTTGTCGATGATGGCGTCGAGCTGGTCGATGTCGGAGGCCATGTTGCGCTTGGCCTCGTCGTCGTTGACGCTCATCTCCGCTTCCAGCCGCAGGCGGGCCAGCGGCGTGCGCAGGTCGTGGCTGATGCCGGCGAGCATCACCGCGCGATCTTCCTCGACCTTGGCGAGTTCGCGCGCCATGCGGTTGAAGCCCATGTTGACCTGGCGGATCTCGCTGGTCATGGTGTTCTCGTCGAGCACCGAGTCGAACTCGCCCTCGCGGATGCGGCTGGCCGCGAACGAGAGTTCCTGCAGCGGCCGGTTGATCGCCCGCGCGATCAGCGCCGAGCCGAAGATCGAGGCCAGCACCGCGATGCCGCCCCACAGCCCGAGCGTGCTCCAGGTCAGCGCGGCGACGCGCGAGGACTCGGCCTGCAGCCAGTACGGGTCCTTGTCGATCGTGAAGCCCACCCACAGGCCGGGTTGCTTGTTGACCGAGCTGGCCACCAGCGTGTCGGGCCCCAGCTGGGCGCGCAGTTCGGCGCCGATCGCCTTCGAGAAGCGGTCGACCTCGAAGGGTTCCCATTTGTCGCCGGGCTCGCGCGGCGACAGCCGCACCGACTCCTGCCTGGCCATGTTCTTGATCAGCGCAACGCGGTTGATCGTGTCGCTGGCCTGCAGCGCGGTGCGCGCCAGGTTCACCAGCGCGGCGATCTGTTGCGCCGCCTGCACCGCGCGCGGTTCGAACTCGAGCGCGCGAAAGGTTTGCGTCCAGGCGAACACGCCGCCGACCAGCAGCAGCGCCAGCAGGAAGAAGGTGCGCCAGAACAGGCTGAAGGCGACTTTGCTGCGGGCCATCGTTCAATCATCGGACGCAAAAAAGGCCCCGACGAGCGGGGCCGTGCTGCCGCGGCGGCGGCGCTTCGTCATGCCGTGCCGTCCGGCACGAATACGTAGCCCACGCCCCACACCGTCTGGATGTAGCGCGGCTGCGCAGGATCAGGCTCGATCATCTTGCGCAGGCGCGAGATCTGCACGTCCAGGCTGCGGTCGAAGGGCTCGAATTCGCGGCCTCGGGCCAACTGCGCCAGCTTGTCGCGCGACAGCGGCTGGCGCGGATGGCGCACCAGCGCCTTGAGCATCGAGAACTCGCCGGTGGTCAGCGCGATCTGCTCGCCGTCCTTGGTCAGGCGGCGCAGCGCGAGGTCGAACTCGAACGGGCCGAAGGTGACCGTTTGTGCCTCCTTGGCCGGCGCGCCGGGGGCTTCCAGCGTCGGGCGGCGGCGCAGCACGGCGTGGATGCGGGCCAGCAGTTCGCGCGGGTTGAAGGGCTTGGGCAGATAGTCGTCGGCGCCGACCTCGAGGCCGACGATGCGGTCGACGTCTTCCACCTTGGCGGTCAGCATGATGATCGGCGTGACGTCGTTGGCCGCGCGCAGGCGGCGGCAGATCGACAGGCCGTCCTCGCCGGGCAGCATCAGGTCGAGCACGATCAGGTCGACAGTCTCGCGGGTCAGCACGCGGTTCAGCGCCTTCGAGTCCTCGGCGAGCAGCACCTCGAAGCCCTCCTGCGTCAGGTAGCGGCGCAGCAGGTCGCGGATGCGCGCATCGTCGTCGACGACGACGATGCGGTCGGGGCGCTGGTTGGGATTGGTGGCCATCGGGGGACTCCGAACTTGTAACAGGCGGGATTCTGCGCGGCTTTCCCAGGCGTTTAGGGAGGCCTGACCATAAGTTACAAATCTTGCCCCCTCGGCTGGCGATCCGCAATC
Source organism: Variovorax sp. YR752 (assembly GCF_943372545.1). Classification (NCBI taxonomy): domain Bacteria; kingdom Pseudomonadati; phylum Pseudomonadota; class Betaproteobacteria; order Burkholderiales; family Comamonadaceae; genus Variovorax; species Variovorax sp. YR752. The sequence goes on from NZ_CALRZC010000076.1 coordinate 8,833, forward strand.
ACCCCGTCAAGACCGTGTGCGCGTATAAGCCTTCGTCGTTCACTTCACGAGGATGGAATCCGATGCGTTCACGACCGTTCGCTCCGCTGCTGATCGCCGCCGTCACCGCCGCAGGCGCAGCGCAGGCCGAGCCGCCGCCGCCGCAGGGCGTGGTGTCGCTCAACGCCAGCGCCAGCGTCGAGGTCACCAAGGACCTGCTCAACGTCGTGCTGAGCACGACGCGCGAAGGCCAGGACGCGACCACCGTGCAGACCCAGCTCAAGCAGGCGCTGGACGCTGCGCTGGCCGAAGCGCGCAAGGCCGCCAAGCCTGGTCAGCTCGAGGTGCAGACCGGCAACTTCTCGCTCTACCCGCGCTATGCCGCCAAGGGCGGCATCAACGGCTGGCAGGGCAGCGCCGAACTGGTGATCGAGGGCAAGGACATGCCGGCGATCGGCGCGCTGACCGGGCGCATCTCGACGATGACGATCGGGCGGGTGAGCTACGGCGTGTCGCGCGAGCTGCGTGAGAAGGTCGAAGGCGAGGTCACCGCGCAGGCGATCGCGCGCTACCGCGCCAAGGCGGCGGAGTACGCCAAGTTGTTCGGCTACAGCGGCTACGTGATCCGCGAGGTCAACGTCGGCGCGTCCGAGCCGCCGGGCTACTCGCCGGCGCCGATGATTCGTGCCAAGGCGATGTCGGCCTCGGCCGACGAAGCGCTGCCGGTGGAAGCCGGCAAGGCGCCGATCGTGGTCAACGTCAACGGGACGGTGCAGATGACGAAGTGATTGGGCTCACTGGGCCGTCCAGCCACCGTCGACGGCCCAGGCCTGACCGCGCACGTTGTCGCCGGCCGGCGAACAGAGGAACACCGCCAGGTCGCCGAGTTGCTCCGGCGTGGTGAACTGCAGCGAGGGCTGCTTCTCGCCGAGCAGGCGGCGCTTGGCTTCCTCGTTGTCGACGCCGTCCCTCGCGGCCCGCGCGTCGACCTGCTTCTGCACCAGCGGAGTCAGCACCCAGCCGGGGCAGATGGCGTTGACCGTCACGCCGGTGGTGGCCAGTTCCAGCGCGCTGGCCTTGGTCAGGCCGACGATGCCGTGCTTGGCCGCCACGTAGGCCGACTTGCCGGCCGACGCGACCAGCCCGTGTGCCGAGGCGATGTTGACGATGCGGCCCCAGTTCTTCGCGCGCATCGCCGGGATGGCCAGGCGCATCGCGTGGAAGGCCGAGCTGAGGTTGATCGCGATGATCGCGTCCCAGCGCTCGACCGGGAAGTCCTCGACGTTGGCGACATGCTGGATGCCGGCGTTGTTGACCAGGATGTCGACGCCGCCGAACTCGCGGGCGGCATAGGCGACCATCGCCTCGATCTCCGCCGGCTTGCTCATGTCGGCCCCGTGGTAGCCGACCTTGACGCCGTGCGGCTTGCCGGCCGCGGCCACCTCGGCCTTCGGGCCCTCCGCGTCGCCGAAGCCGTTGAGTACCACGTTGGCGCCCGCGGCAGCGAGCCGGCAGGCGATGCCGAGGCCGATGCCGCTGGTGGAGCCGGTGACGAGGGCGGTCTTTCCTTTGAGCATGAAGGTTCTCCGACGATTGACTTAGCATCGATTATGAAGATCCAGCTGAACCGGACATGACTGAACCTCGACAGCACGACGTGCAGTGCCTCGGCACCCGCGGCCTGCACCGCATGGCCTACGTGGAATGGGGCGACCCGGCCAACCCGCGCGTGCTGGTCTGCGCGCACGGCCTGGCGCGCCAGGGGCGCGACTTCGACACCTTCGCTCAGGCGATGAGCGACCGCTACCGCGTGGTCTGCCCGGACGTGGCCGGCCGTGGCCGCTCCGACTGGCTGAGCGACCCGGCGGGCTACCAGATCCCCGCCTACGTGGCCGACATGGTGACGCTGCTCGCACGGCTGGACGCCGAGGAACTGCACTGGGTCGGCACCTCGATGGGCGGGCTGATCGGCCTGGGCCTCGGGTCGCTGCCGAACTCGCCGGTGAAGAAGCTCGTGCTGAACGACGTCGGCCCGACCATCGAGCCGGTGGCCCTGCAGCGCATCGGCGCCTACCTCGGCCAGCCGCTGCGCTGGGCGAGCGTGGACGAGGCGGCGGACTACCTGCTGTCGATCTCGGCGGGTTTTGGCCCTCACACGCGCGAGCAATGGCTGGCACTGACGCGGCCGATGCTTCGCCCCGACGGCGATGGCTTCAAGCTGCACTACGACCCGGCGATCGCGCTGCCGCTGCGCGCTGTCACGCCCGAGCAGGCGAGTGCCGGCGCAGCCATGCTGTGGGCCGGCTACGACGCGCTGCGCATCCCGACCCTGCTGCTGCGCGGCGCCGCGTCCGACCTGCTGTCGCACACGACCGCCGAGGCGATGACTCAGCGTGGGCCGAAGGCGCAGCTGATCGAGTTCGCCGGCGTCGGTCATGCGCCGACGCTGGTGGCGCCTGATCAGATCTCCGCCGTCAGGGAGTTCCTGCTCGCGCCATGAAGACCAGTCTGCTGGACGCGCGCGACGACGCGGCGCCCATCGTTCAACTCGCCGACGTGGCCGATGCCGCGGCGACCGAGACCGACCTCGCGCCGCTGGAGCGCGCGCACGCCTTCGCCGAGCCGCTGCTCGCCGGGCGCTCGCTCGACACCGGCGAGGATGCCCTCGCCCATGCCGACGGCGTGGCGGCGATTCTGCAAGGCATCGGCGCGGCGCCGTCGATGCGTGCCGCGGCCTACCTCGTCTACGCGGGCGATTTCCTGCAGAAGCCCGACGAGGTGGTGGCCAAGGCCTTCGGCGAGTCCTACGCCAGCCTGGTCAACCACACGCGGCGGCTGGTGCAGATCCAGCGCGCGGCGCGGGAGGCGCAGGTCGAGTCGCAGCAGCGTGCCGGGCAGACCGAACGTGTGCGCAAGATGCTGCTCGCCTTCTCGCGCGACCTGCGCGTGGTGCTGCTGCGCCTCGCGTCCCGCCTGCAGACGCTGCGCTGGTATGCCGCCAGCAAGACGGCCTGCCCGCGTGCGCTGGCCGAGGAGTCGATGCAGGTGTTCGCGCCGCTGGCCAACCGCCTGGGCATCTGGCAGATCAAGTGGGAGATCGAGGACCTGTCGTTCCGCTTCCTCGAGCCGGACCACTACCGCGAGGTGGCGAAGCTGCTCGACGAGAAACGTGTCGAGCGCGAGCAGGGCGTCGAGAGCTTCCGCGTCGAGCTGGGCGCCGAACTGGCGCGGGCCGGGCTGAAGGCCGAGGTGCAGGGCCGGCCCAAGCACCTCTACAGCATCTGGAAAAAGATGCGTGGCAAGGGGCTCGACTTCGCGCGCGTGGTCGACATCCGCGCGATGCGCGTGATCGTCGCCGACGTGCCGGCCTGCTACGCGGTGCTGGCGCGCGTCCACGAGCGCTATCAGGCGGTGCCCGGCGAGTTCGACGACTACATCGCGCGGCCGAAGCCGAACGGCTACCAGTCGCTGCACACCGTGGTGATGGACGCCGACGGCCGGCCGGTGGAGATCCAGATCCGCACGCGCGCGATGCACGAGCATGCCGAGCATGGCGTCGCTGCGCACTGGGCCTACAAGGAAGCAGGCGCCAAGGGTTATGCCGGCGTCAGCGCCGGCAGCGATTTCGATGCCCAGGTGGCCGAGGCGCGCAAGGCCGTGCTGCGCCAGCTGCTTGCCTGGGAGCGTGACTTCGTGGAGCGCAGCGTCGAGCCGGGCGCGCCCGCCGGCACCGGCGTGTTCGACGACCGCATCTACGTCTTCACGCCGCAGGCTGCGGTGGTCGAACTGCCGACCGGTGCCACGCCGATCGACTTCGCCTACACGCTGCACACCGACCTCGGCCACCGCTGCCGCGGCGCCAAGGTCGACGGGCAGATGGTGCCGCTGAACACGCGGCTGAGCAGCGGGCAGACGGTCGAGGTCACGGCGATCAAGGAGGGTGGGCCGTCGCTGGACTGGCTCAACGCCGAGCTCGGCTTCCTGCAGAGTTCGCGCGGCAAGGCCAAGGTGCGCGCCTGGTTCAACGCGCTGGCGCAGCGCGACACCATCGCGCGCGGCCGCGAGGCGGTCGAGAAGCTGCTGCAGCGCGAGGGCCGCACGGCGATGAAGCTCGACGACCTGGCCACGCAGCTCGGCTTCCGCAACGCCGATGCGCTGTTCGAGGTGGTTGGCAAGGACGAGTTCTCGCTGCGCAACATCGAAAGCCTGCTGCGGCCCGCCGAGCCGGCGCCCAGCGAAGACGAGGCGATCGTCGCGCGCCATGTGCGTGCACCCGGGCACACGCCGCAGGGCGGGGTGCTCGTCGTCGGCGTCGAGTCGCTGCTGACCAGCCTGGCGCGCTGCTGCCGACCGGCACCGCCCGATGCGATCGGCGGCTACGTGACGCGCGGCAAGGGCGTGGCCATCCACCGCGCCGACTGCAGCAACTTCCGCCAGATGGCGACGCGCTCGCCGGAGCGAGTGATCGCGGTCGCGTGGGGAGAGCCTCGTGGTGACCGTGTCGCGGTGTACCCGGTCGACGTGGTCGTCGAGGCCGGCGATCGCCAGGGCCTGCTGCGCGACGTGACCGAGGTGTTTGCCAAGGAGAAGATGAATGTCACTGGTGTGAAGACGCAGTCCATCAAGGATTCGCGAGGCGGTACCGCCTGGATGACCTTCACCGTCGAGGTCAGCGATGCGTCGCGAGTGGCCCAGGTGCTGGGGGCGGTGGCGCGCGTGGCCGGCGTGCGCGCGGCGCGCCGGAAGTAGCGGCCGAGAAGCCTGCTATACTGCAAGGCTTCAGTAGGCGCGTAGCTCAGCTGGTTAGAGCACCACCTTGACATGGTGGGGGTCGTTGGTTCGAGTCCAATCGCGCCTACCAAATTTGGTAGGGAAAACAAGCACTTGGCGGAAACGCTAGGTGCTTTTTTCATGGTGGTACCAAAAAAGTACCAAAAAGCGGGGTCCCATTTCGACCTGGAGAGTTGGCTGCTTACGGCGAGCCTTGAGGCCGCCCGTGGTTGCCAGGATTCAACCGCTCTGATGCCGTTCAGCCCAGCCTTGAGCCGTCCCGATCAGTGCAGCCTGTAGGCCGCGTGGCAGGCGACGCAGGTCTGGTTGACCTTGGCGAGCGCGGCGAGCGCCGGTTTCAGGTCACCTGTGACCGAGGCGTCCTTGGTGATGGTGGCGAACTGGCTCGCCGACCGGTGCATGGCGGTCCCCGCATCCTGCATGCCCTTGGGCATGAACTGCGCAACCTCGTGCGCTCCGTGCAGCTTCAGCGAAGACATGCCCAGGCGCTGTTCGGCAATGTCCACCGCTTGGTCGAACTGGCTGCGGGCCAGGGCCTCCTGGATCTCGCCGAGCGCGAGCAGATGGTCGCGCATGTTGGTCAGCGTGTGCGAGCGCAAGGGTTCGGGGAAGCTGACCAGTTGGCGCGCGTCAGCTTGCGACGCAGCCATGTGCTTGGCGTGATCGGTCATCGAGTGCTGGTGACCAGTGGACTGCTGGGCCTGGGATGGGCTCACAGCGGGCAAAGACAGCATCACGCAGGCACTGAGAACTCGAAACATCGACATCGCGCCGGTCTCCATGAAAGCAGGCCATGGTGTCCGAGTAGCCAACCTAGCGCATATGATTTGAATCATATGCTGCAGAAGTCTGCCACTCGATGACCTCCTCGCGACCGGAGTTGCCGGCGGGCTTGGCTCACCTCGCGGTGGAGCGGACCTTCGATGTGGGAGAAGCCGTCTTCCGCATGGGTGCCTCGGCACGGCATGTCCACTTCCTGGCCGAAGGGCGGGTGACCTTGAGTCGGTTCGGGCCGCGGGGCGAGGAAGTCGCCATCCACGCGGCGCGCGCTGGGGAGTTCTTTGCGGAAGCGTCCTTGCACAGCGAGCGCTATCACTGCACCGCAGTGGTGTCGCAGCCCGCCTTGGTGGCGTCGATTCCCTCCGATGAGTTGCGAGCGCTGTTGCGCCGCGATCCCGAGTTCGCCATGCAGTGGCTGGCCATCGTCTCGCGCCAGCTCCGCCAGGCGCGCACGCGCGTGGAGCGGCTGTGCCTGAAGGGCGCGCGCGAGCGAGTTCGGCACCTGCTGCTGACCGAGGGCAGTGGTGCCACGCACCGCTACGCGATGCCCGGCACGGCCAAGGATCTCGCGATCGACCTTGGCCTGACCCACGAGGCGCTCTACCGCACGCTGGCTTCGATGGAGAAGGAAGGCCTGATCGTGCGCGATGCCGGGGCGCTCTTCCTGGCGAATTGAGGTCAGCCAGTCGGTCGGTCGTGGCTGTCACCTTTCCGTCACAAGCCAATCGTATATTTCCACCTTGCTGGAAGCATTCGACGCTTCCGCTGGAACTGATACGAGGTAGACGACATGCGAGTGGGTATCAACGGAATGGGCCGGATCGGCCGCCTGGCGTTGCGCGCCGCGTTGGGCGCAGCCGAGCGTCAAAGCGACGACCCGCGTGCGGGTAACCGGCTGGAGGTGGTGCACCTCAACGAGCTCAAGGGCGGTGCCGCCGCTACCGCGCACCTGGTGCAGTTCGACAGCGTGCAAGGCCGCTGGCGCGCCGACATCGCTGCCGACGGCGAGTCGGCCATCCGCATCGGCGATCGCCGGCTCGGCTTCTCTTCGCACGCCACTGCCGCCGAGATCCCGTGGGGTGACGCGGGCGTGGACGTGGTGCTGGAGTGCACCGGCAAGTTCCTGACCCCCGAGACGCTGCAGGGCCACCTCGACCGCGGCGCGAAGCGCGTCATCGTCGCCGCGCCTGTGAAGGTGGGCGACGTGCTCAACATCGTCGTCGGCATCAACCACCATCTGTACGACCCCGCCCGGCACCGCATCGTCACGGCGGCTTCGTGCACGACGAACTGCCTGGCGCCGGTGGTGAAGGTGGTCCACGAAGGCATCGGCATCCGCCACGGCCAGATCACCACCATCCACGACCCGACCAACACCAACCTGATGGTCGACGCGCCGCACAAGGACCTGCGCCGCGCCCGCAGCGCGATGCTGAGCCTGGCGCCCACCACCACGGGCAGTGCCACCGCCATCGCGCTGATCTACCCTGAACTGAAGGGCAAGCTCAACGGCCACGCCGTGCGCGCGCCAGTGCTGAACGCCTCGCTCACCGACTGCGTGTTCGAGCTCAAGCGCGAGACCAGCGCCGATGAAGTGAACCGCCTGTTTGCCGAGGCCGCTCGCGGCCCGCTGGCTGGCATCCTGGGCTATGAAGAGCGCCCGCTGGTCAGCGCCGATTACGCCCGCGACACGCGCAGCAGCATCGTCGATGCGCTGTCCACCATGGTCACCGACGGCACGCTCCTGAAGGTCTACGCCTGGTACGACAACGAGATGGGTTACGCCTGCCGCATGGTCGACCTGGCCTGCCACATCGAAGCCCAAGGTATCTGACTGCCGCTGCCGCCACATGAACACCGGCACCCGCAACTACGCCATCGTCACGGCGGCCTACTGGGGCTTCACGCTCAGCGACGGCGCGCTGCGCATGCTGGTGCTGCTGCATTTCTACCGGCTGGGTTACTCGCCGTTCACGCTGGCCTTCCTGTTCCTGCTGTACGAGGCGATGGGCGTGGTGGCCAACCTGATCGGCGGCTGGCTGGCCACGCGCTACGGCATCAAGCGCATGCTCACCGTTGGCCTGTTCACCGAGATCACCGGCTTCCTGCTGATGTCGGCGCTGTCGCCAACCTGGTCGGTGGCCTTGTCGGTCGCCTGGGTCGTCGCTGCGCAGGGCATCTGCGGCGTGGCCAAGGACCTGACCAAAACCGCCAGCAAGTCGGCCATCAAGGCAACGGCAGGCGATGCCTCGGGCCAGTTGTTCAAATGGGTCGCCTTCTTCACCGGCAGCAAGAACGCGATGAAGGGCGTGGGCTTCTTCCTCGGCGGCGTGCTGCTGCAGGCGGTCGGCTTCCAGGCCGCGTTGTGGATCATGGCGGCCGGACTGGCGATCGTCTTCGTCGGCGTCGTCAGTTTCGTGCCGCCGCTGATGGGCAAGAGCAAGGCCTCGAAGTCGGCCAAGGAACTGTTCGCCAAGAATCGCGGCATCAACCTGCTGGCTGCCGCGCGCGTGGCCTTGTTCGGCGCCCGCGACGTGTGGTTCGTGGTCGGCGTGCCGGTCTTTCTGTATGCCTCGGGCTGGACCTTCACGATGGTCAGCGGCTTCGTCGCGCTGTGGACCATCGGCTACGGCGTGGTGCAGGCGGCCGCACCGGCGATCGTGCGGCGCAGCGACGATGGCCTGAGCGCCGAGGTGCCCGCAGCGCGCCTGTGGTCTGCGCTGCTGGCCGTCGTGCCCATCGGCCTGGCCGTGCTCGTGGCGATGAAGGTGCCGAACCTCGAATGGGTGGTCGTCGCCGGGCTCGGCCTGTTCGGCTTCGCCTTCGCGGTCAACTCGTCGGTGCACTCGTACCTGGTGCTGGCTTATGCCGGCTCGGAGAAGGCCGCCGAGGACGTGGGCTTCTACTACGCCGCCAACGCACTGGGCCGCTTCTTCGGCACGCTGCTGTCGGGTCTGCTGTACCAGTGGGGCGGCCTGCTGTACTCGCTGATCGGCTCCGCCGCGATGCTTGTCGCCTGCTGGCTGGTCACGCTGGCGCTGCCAGTCAAGGTTCGCCGCACAGACGCCCAAGCCTTGCCTGCAGGGGCGAACGTCGAAGCGCCCCAGCCACTGTGTCCGGCTGATTCCGGTGTTGGTGCCGGTGTTGGTGCCGCCCCCCGATCCTGACCACCTTCCGAGCAACGGAGGACTTTCATGGCAGCAACACGCACCCGCAAACGTCTGATGGATGAGCGCAGCGCCGTCACATCACTCGCTGCGCTGGCCCAGGGCATGCGCCTCCGCATCTTCCGCACGCTTGTCGGCGCCGGGCCGCAGGGCCTCACGCCCGGAGCGCTCGCAGCGACGCTCGATGTGCCCGGCTCGACGCTGTCGTTCCACCTCAAGGAACTGATGCACGCCGGCATGGTGTCGCAGGAGCGCGACGGCCGGAACCTGATCTACCGACCTTCGCTGGAGCAGATGAACGCGCTGCTGGTCTACCTCACCGCGCACTGCTGCCAGGCCACGGACGGCACCACCTGTGAGGTCGCATCACCTCCCGGGTGCACGACCTGCTGATCCACCGACACCTCTCAACAACGAAACCATCCTCGGAGCCGACATGAGCCAAGACACCCCTGCCAAGGTCTACAACGTGTTGTTCGTCTGTACCCACAACTCGGCTCGTTCGATCATGGCCGAAGGCCTGATGAACAGCATGGGCCGGGGCAACTTCAAGGCCTGGTCGGCCGGCAGCCAGCCGGGTGGTGAGGTCAATCCCTTTGCGCTGAAGACCCTGGCCAGCCTGCGCATCCCCACGGACGGCTACCGCAGCAAGGACTGGGACGAGTTCGCACGACCCGGCGCGCCCGAGCTCGATTTCGTCTTCACCGTCTGCGACAAGGCCGCTGGCGAGGTCTGCCCGGTGTGGCCGGGTCAGCCGATGACGGCCCATTGGGGCGTGGCCGATCCGGCCGCGTTTCAGGGCACCGACGAGGAGAAGGCCAAGGTCTTCTGGGACACCGCGGTGATCCTCAAGCGCCGCATCGAACTGATGCTGTCGCTGCCGCTCGCGTCCCTGGACAAGTTGTCCATCCAGCGCGAGATCAAGGACATCGGGACCCGTTGATCATGTCGACTGCCAGCCTGGCTGCGCCGGCCGCCGCGCCGACACCGATGAGCGTCTTCGAGCGCTACCTGACCGTCTGGGTCTTCCTGTGCATCGTCGTCGGCATTGCCCTGGGCCAGTGGCTGCCGGGCCCGGTCCAGGCCATCGGCAGGATGGAGATCGCCAAGGTCAACCTGCCGGTGGGCCTGCTGATCTGGGTGATGATCATCCCGATGCTGCTGAAGGTCGACTTCGGCGCCTTGAGCCAGGTGAAGCAGCACTGGCGCGGCATCGGCGTGACGCTGTTCGTCAACTGGGCCGTCAAGCCGTTCTCGATGGCGCTGCTGGGCTGGATCTTCATCCGCCACGTCTTTGCGCCCTACCTGCCGGCGGGGCAAGCCGACAGCTACATCGCCGGGCTGATCCTGCTTGCAGCTGCACCCTGTACCGCGATGGTGTTCGTGTGGAGCCGGCTCACCAACGGCCACCCGCTCTTCACGCTGAGCCAGGTGGCGCTGAACGACACCATCATGGTGTTCGCCTTTGCGCCCATCGTCGCATTGCTGCTCGGGCTGTCGTCGATCACCGTGCCGTGGGACACGCTCATCACGTCCGTGGTGCTGTACATCGTCATCCCTGTGGTGATCGCGCAGCTCTGGCGCAGTGCGCTGCTGGCGCGCGGCCAGGCAGCGTTCGATGCCACCCTCGCGAAGATCGGGCCGTGGTCCATCTCGGCGCTGCTGGCCACGCTGGTGCTGCTGTTCGGCTTTCAGGGCGAGGCGATCCTGAAGCAGCCGCTGGTCATCGCGATGCTCGCGGTTCCGATCCTGATCCAGGTGCTGTTCAACTCGGGCCTGGCCTACTGGCTGAATCGCCGGCTCGGCGAGTCGCACAGCGTCGCCTGCCCGTCGGCACTGATCGGCGCGAGCAACTTCTTCGAGCTGGCGGTGGCCGCCGCGATCAGCCTGTTCGGATTCGAATCCGGGGCGGCACTGGCTACCGTGGTCGGCGTGCTGATCGAGGTGCCGGTGATGCTGCTGGTCGTGCGGGTCGTCAACCGGAGCAAGGGCTGGTACGAGCGCGGCTGACAGAGCAGCCCGGGCAGCCCGGGCACACTCGACGACATGAGCGACATCACCATCTTCCACAATCCCGCGTGCGGGACGTCCCGCAACGTGCTCGCCCTGATCCGAAACAGCGGCGTCGAACCGGTCGTCGTCGAGTACCTCAAGACACCGCCGCCCCGCGCCAAGCTGATCGAGCTGCTCGCGGCCATGGGCATCGGCGTGCGCGACCTGTTGCGTCGCAAGGGAACGCCCTACGAGGCCTTGAAGCTCGACGATCTGCACTGGACCGACGACCAGCTGATTGACTTCATCGTTCAGCATTCGATCCTGATGAACCGGCCGATCGTGATCTCGCCCTTGGGCACCCGGCTGTGCCGGCCCTCGGAGACGGTGCTCGACCTGCTGCCGAATCCGCAGCGCGGCGCGTTCAGCAAGGAAGACGGCGAAGCCGTCATCGATGCGGAGGGTCGCCGTGTCGTCCGCTGAAGACAGCCTTCCCAACGTCGACCCGGCGCTGTTCGACCGCCCCAGCGGTGCGCGCTTCGCCGGGGCTGGGTCCTCGACCCATCCGCCGCGCTTCCTAATGCTGTACGGCTCGCTGCGCGAGCGTTCCTACAGCAAGCTGCTCACGCTGGAAGCGGCACGCCTGCTGCGCTCGATGGGCGGCGAGGTGCGCATCTACGACCCCTCTGGGCTGCCGCTGCCCGATGGCGCACCAGACACCCACCCCAAGGTGCAGGAGCTGCGCGAGGCCGCGGCCTGGGCCGAAGGCATGGTCTGGACGTCGCCCGAGCGCCATGGGGCGATGACCGGGATCATGAAGGCGCAGATCGACTGGATCCCGCTGAACGTCGGCGCCGTGCGCCCGACGCAGGGCAAGACGCTGGCGGTGATGGAGGTCTCGGGTGGTTCGCAGTCATTCAATGCGGTGAACCAGATGCGCGTGCTGGGCCGCTGGATGCGCATGATCACGATCCCCAACCAGTCGTCCGTGGCCAAGGCCTTCATGGAGTTCGACGAGGCCGGCCGCATGAAGCCCTCGGCCTACTACGAGCGCGTGGTCGACGTGATGGAAGAGTTGATGAAGTTCACCCTGCTCACGCGGGATGTGTTGCCTTACCTCGTGGACCGGTACAGCGAGCGGAGGGAAAGCGCCGCCGAGCTTTCCAAGCGCGTCAACCAGCGGTCGATCTAAGCGCGGTCGCCAGGGTCGCGCGCTCGGGCCCGCGGTTGCCAGGCATCACGTCGGCCCGGCACCGGACTTGTCCGCCGGTCCCATGTCGAGCTTCTTCATCTTTTCCCACAGCGTCTTGCGGCTGATGCCCAGCAGCTCGGACGTCTTCATCACGCTGCCTCCGGTGCGTTCCAGCGCGCTTCGGATGTGCCGGCGCTCGGCGTCCTCGACCATGGCGTGCAACGGCACGAAGGGGCCGTCTGTGGGTGGCTGTGGTCCAGTCGGCGCCGAGGGCCCAGGCAGGTCCAGGATCCCGGCTTCGCTCATCACGATGGCTTCCTCCAGGTGCGAGCGCAGTTCGCGCGCATTGCCCTTCCAGGTGCGCGCCATGACGTCGCGCAGAAACGCTTCCGACATCGCCACCGGCCGGCCTTGCTCCGCTGCCAGTTGCTGCAGCATGCGCTCGGTGAGCCAGCGGATGTCTTCCGGCCGTTCTCGCAACGGTGGCAGGCTGATGCGGATCACGGCGAGGCGATAGAACAGGTCTTCCCGGAACGTGCCGGCACTCATGTCGGCATGCAGGTCACGGTTGGTGGCCGCGATGATGCGGAAGTTGCTGCGCGTGACCTTCTCGGACCCCAGCCGGAAGAAGCTGCGCTCCTGCAAGGCCCGCAGCAGCTTGGCCTGCATGCTGGCCGGCAGTTCACCCACCTCGTCCAGGAACAGGGTGCCGCCATCGGCGCGCTCCAGGTAGCCGCGGTGCATGCGGGCGGCCCCGGTGAAGGCGTTCTTCTCGTAGCCGAAGAACTCGGCCTCCATCATCGTCTCGGGCACTGCTACGCAGTTCACGGCGATGAACTCCCCCTTGCGTGCGTTGTCGCCCCACTGGTGGATGAGCTGGGCGGCCACCTCCTTGCCCACGCCGGACTCGCCCGTGAGCAGGACCGACACACGTTGCCGTGCGACCTTGCGCACAAGGGCTTCCGCGTGCCGCATGGCCGGAGAGATACCAAGGACCGCTTCATCGGCCGCTGGCGTGGCCGGTGAACTGGCCTCGTGAACCAGCGTCACGAGCCGCTCGATGTCGAAGGGCTTGGTCAGGTACTCGCGCGCGCCGGCCCGAACGGTGGCCACCGCATCGTTCACGCTGCCGTAGCCGGTGAGGAAGAACCAGGGCAGGGCGCGCTGGGCGTCCGCCAGGCCGATGAACCATTGAGTGGCCAGGCCATCCGTCAAGCGCACGTCGCTGATCACGGCGCTGAAGCCGGCGCCGAGCTTGCCCTTCAATGCGTCGCTGGCTTCGGACAGTCGCCGACACCAGCGCACTTCGAAGCCTTCCAGCTCGAAGCGCTGGACCAGCGACTCGCCCATGATCGGGTCGTCTTCAATCAGCAGGAGCGTCTTCATGGGACTCGCGGTTGGGGATCCAGAACACCAGTCGGGTGCCTTGTTGGTGTTGGTGGTCGACGTCGAAGCCGCCGCCGTACTGGGTGGCGATCTCGCGGCAGACCCAGAGGCCGACGCCGCGAGGGTCGTCGCCGCTCTCCGCGGTCACGATGGCCTCCAGGGCGACGTGCGACAGCGCCTTGCCGGCATGGGCCACGCTGAAGGAAAACCGGTCGGCGTCCGCGTGCAGGTGCGCATGCACCGCTCCGCCAGCGCCCGCGGCCGAGATCCCGTTGAGCAGCATGTTCAGCATCACCTGGCGCAGGGCTGCAGAAGGCGCCCGGAGGGCCGAGTCGACCTCGGTGGCCGTGGTCAGGGCCACCTGGCACCGGGCCAGGTCGGGTTGCACCAGCGTCACCACGTCGGTGAAGTCTTCGATCTCCAGCGGCCGATCCTCGACGCGCGCCTGGGGCAGCAGCGCCGCCACGGTGGTCTGGATCTGGTGCAGGCCGCGCTGCAGCAGGTCCAGCGCTCGCCGGCGTGTCTCCTCGGAGGCGCCATGCACGCGCAGGGTCTGCGTCGCCGTGAGCAGGCCGCCCAGCGGGTTGTTGATCTCGTGCGCGACCGCCGCGGTGATGCGGCCGACGGCAGCCATGCGTTCTGCCGACAAGGCACGGCGTTCGGCCTGCTGACGCACCTGCAGTTCGGAGATCAGCCGCTCGACCGCCTCGCCGATGCGGCCCAGCTCCGGGTCCTGCGTGCGTGGCAACTGGCGTCGCAGTTCCGACGGTTCGACCCTGCCGATGCGCTCGATGACCTGGGCCACCTTCAGCACCGGCGCCGTCATGCGCTGGCCGATCCACCAGCCAGCCGGCAGCAGCAGAAAGGCCGCCAGGCCGACGCCGATCAATGCCGGTTCGGTGAGTGCCGCCCAGTTGGCTGCGAACACCGGCGCATCGACCTCGATGTAGGTGAAGCCCAGGACCTGGCCGTCCTCGCTGCGGATCGGCTCCAGCAAGGCGATGCCACCCTCCGCGCGTTCGATGCGCTGCCGCTGCCGGGCCTCGCTGGCGCCGGGCAGGGCGTGGCCATCGATCGTCTGGCCCAACCAGGGCCGGGCCGTGGGCATCAGCTGGGGTGCCGAACTGGCGAACACCCGGCCCTCGCTGTCGAGCACGGCGACGCGAGCCTGCCCGGTCGTCGCCCCGGGGATGAGTGCCACCGTGTTGCGCAGCAGGGCGAACACGCGCCAGGTATCGTCGGCCGCCAGCAAAGGCAGGGACTGCGCGCTGAGCAGCTGGGCCGCGCGGTCCACCGTGGCCAAGGTGTCGGCGCGGGCCGTGCGGGCGAAGATCTGCGCGGCCACCGCCGTGACGAGCAGGGCGGCGACCACCACTGCGAGAGACAGACCGAGCGGGATCTGCACCCTGTAGGGCAGTCGGGACAGCATCCGTTGCGCCCCTCAGGCCGGCACGCCCGCGCCAGGGACGCTGCGGGCCAACTGGCGGATCGAATCGAACATGGCGGGCTGGCCGGCGATGAAGCCATCCAGGTTCAGGGACTTCAGAAGCGCACGGCCGGCATCGTCGTTCGACATGCCGAGCAGGCCTTGCTGCAGCGCCTCCAGCCGGGATGGAGCCGTGCTGGCGGAGGCGACCAGCGGTGGAAAGGCATGCAGCCGCGACTTCCAGATCACCTCGGTCTGCATCGCGCCGGCCATGCCCTGCAGCCGCATCGTCTCCCACACGTAGCCGTCGATCGAACCGGCATCGGCCAGACGCGAGGCCACGGCATCGGCGACGTTGCGGTGGCCGTGGGCGAAGAAGCCGCGCTTGAGGTCGCGGTGGCTGAGCCCCGCGGCAGCCAGTTCGCCCTGAGCGACGAGCCAGCCGGAGTTCGACAACGGGTCGGAATAGGCGAACACCTTGCCCGCCATGTCACCCCAGCCGCGCACGGCTGAAGGCGCCTGAGCGCCGAGCGGCCGGATCAGATAGGACTGGTAGACCGGCTGGCCCAGGTACAGCGGCACGGCCAGCAACTGAAGCTGCGACTGGAACCGAACGTACGGATAGCCGCAGGTCCAGGCGGCATCCACCTGTCCGTTGTTCAGCAGGTCGTGGACGGTCTGGTACTGATCGCGCGAGGCGAACGTCACCTTCACGCCCAGGCGCTGCGAAAGGTAGTCCGCCCATCGCGCCAGGAACGCCGCCTGATCCGCCAGGATCACGGCCGTCAGTCCGATGCGCAGGCGCTGCTCCTGCGCCATCGCCACGCGCGGCGCAGCAATCAGCGCGGCGGTGCCGGCTACCCATCGTCGTCGGTTCAAGCTGCGCTCCCGGTTTCGATTCCGTAACGTAGCCGTGCTTGCTGCGTTACGCCATCCGGACCGTTCCCCATCTGGTCTGACCTAAGTCGTTGATTTGATTGATGCCAACGCGTGGCCCATGGCTTGCGATGTCTCTGGGGTTCGTTGCGCCCATACCAACCACAAACCGGAGACAAGACATGGAAGAGCTCAAGCTCAGCCGCCGCATATTCCTCAAATCCAGCGGCGGTGCCGCCGCGGCTGTCGGCACGGCGGGCGCTGCACTGCTGCCGTCGGGCGCCCAGGCGGCCACGCCCGCGGGCACCGCGACCGGCACCACGCTGAACTATCCGAAGCGCGCGGTCGGCAAGGCCGGAGCGATGCCGGTCAATCAGGCGGTGAACTTCGCCTACCCCGATGCGAGTTCACCCTGCGCCGCCATCCGCATGGGGACTGCGGTCCCCGGCGGCGTCGGCCCGAACAAGGACATCGTCGCCTACAGCACCATGTGCACGCACATGGGCTGCCCGGTCAACTACGACGGTGGCACCAAGACCTTCAAGTGCCCTTGCCACTTCTCGATCTTCGATCCCGAGAACAGCGGCCAGATGGTGTGCGGCCAGGCCACCGAGGACCTGCCGCGCATCGCCCTCGAGTACGACGCGAAGACCGACTCGGTGACCGCCGTCGGTGTCGACGGTCTCATCTACGGCCGCCAGGCCAACATCCTGTAAGGGGCCGCGCCATGAGCAGCAACATCAAGGACCGCATTGCCCTGCCTCCGAAGGATGCGCAGAAGACCAACATGACCTGCCACTTCTGCATCGTCGGATGCGGATACCACGTCTACAAGTGGGACGCCAACCGCGAAGGCGGTCGTCCGGCAAGCCAGAACGCCCTGGGTGTGGACTTCACCAAGCAGGTCCCCGCCTACGGCGTGACGATGACGCGGGCGATGACCAACACGATCACCGACAAGGCCGGCAAGCGCTGGAGCATCATGATCGTGCCCGACAAGGAGTGC
This sequence comes from Variovorax sp. YR752, assembly GCF_943372545.1. Classification (NCBI taxonomy): domain Bacteria; kingdom Pseudomonadati; phylum Pseudomonadota; class Betaproteobacteria; order Burkholderiales; family Comamonadaceae; genus Variovorax; species Variovorax sp. YR752. The sequence goes on from NZ_CALRZC010000076.1 coordinate 25,428, forward strand.
GTCGTGAACAGCGGGCTGTCGTCGACCCGCGGCGGCAAGATGGCCTCGTACATGTACGCGCACGACGGCATCGGCCGCGAGCGGCTGAAGAACCCGCGCATCCTCGTGGGCGACCAGTGGCTGGACACCGGCTGGGACCAGGCCCTGGCGCTGTATGCGGGCCTGACCAAGAAGATCCTCGACAACGACGGCCCGAGCGGCGTGCTGTTCGACTGCTTCGACCATGGCGGCGCGGGCGGCGGTTTCGAGAACACCTGGGGCACCGGCAAGCTGATGTTCAGTGCCATCCAGACACCCATGGTGCGCATCCACAACCGTCCTGCCTACAACTCCGAGTGCCACGCAACGCGCGACATGGGCGTGGGCGAGCTGAACAACAGCTACGAGGATGCCGAGGTCGCGGACTGCATCGTCGCCACGGGCTGCAACCCGTATGAGACGCAGACCAACTACTTCCTGAACCACTGGGTCCAGAACCTCAACGGTGGCAGCGTCGACAAGAAGAAGAAGTGGTTCCCGGGCGAGACCGCAGCGGCGGCAAAGATCGTCATCGTCGATCCGCGCCGCTCGGCCACGGTCGTGATCTGCGAGCAGATCGCCGGCAAGGACAACGTGCTGCATCTGGACATCGAGCCCGGCAGCGACACGGCGCTCTTCAACACGCTGCTGACCTACGTCATCGACCAGGGGTGGCACGACAAGGACTTCATCGCCAAGTACACGAAGAACTTCGACGAGGCGATGAAGACCAATCGCATGTCGCTGGAGGATGGCTCGAAGGCGACCGGTATCCCCGTCGCGAAGATCCGCCAGGCTGCCGAGTGGGCCTACAAGCCCAAGGTCAGCGGCCATCGCCCGCGCACCTTCCACCCGTACGAGAAGGGCATCATCTGGGGCAACGACAACTACGTGATCCAGAGTTCCCTGGTGAGCCTGTGCCTGGCGACCCACAACGTCGGGCGGCGCGGCACGGGCGTGTGCCGCATGGGTGGCCACCAGGAGGGCTACACGCGTCCGCCGTACCCGGGTGACAAGAAGATCTACATCGATCAGGAGGTCATCAACGGCAAGGGCCTGATGTACACGCTCTGGGGCACGAATCCGTTCCAGACCACGCTGAACGCGGAGCAGCACCGACTGGTGTTGCACAAGCGGGCCAACATCGTCAACGAGGCGATCGCCAAGGCCAGGGGAGCGACCACCGAGCAACTCATCGACGTCATCTACGACGCCTGCAAGAACAAGGGCGGCCTGTTCGTCGCCGCGATGAACCTCTACCCGACGGTGATCGCGGAGGAAGCCCATCTCATGCTGCCGGCAACCCACCCGGGCGAGATGAACCTGACGTCGATGAACGGCGAGCGCCGCCTGCGCCTGTCGGAGAAGTTCATGGACCCGCCGGGCTCCGCCAAGCCCGACTGCCTGATCGCAGCCGACATCGCCAACACGCTGAAGGCGATGTACCTGAAGGACGGCAAGGCCGACATGGCCAAGCGCTTCGAGGGCTTCGAGTGGAAGACCGAGGAGGACGCCTTCAACGACGGCTTCCGGCGTGCCGGCCGTCCGGGTGTCGGACCGATCGACAGCCAGGGCGGCGACACGGGCTACCTCGCGACCTACGAGCTGCTGCGCAAGGCGGGCAACAACGGCGTGCAGCTGCCGATCAAGGAGGTCAAGGATGGCAAGCTGATCGGCACGCCGATGATCTATGCCGACTACAAGTTCGACACCAAGGACGGCAAGGCGGAGTTCAAGCCAGCGCCCTGGAACGGGTTGCCGAAGCCGGTGGCGGATCAGAAGGCCAAACACAAGTACTGGCTCAACGCGGGACGTGCCAACGAGGTCTGGCAGACGGCGTACCACGACCAGTACAACAGCTTCGTGCGCGACCGCTACCCGATGGCCTACCTGGAGATGAATGCGGAGGACGCCCGCCAGCTGGGCGTCAGCGCCGGTGACGTGGTCGAGGTCTGGAACGACTACGGCAGCACCTACGCGATGGCTTATCCGATGAAGTCGGCCAAGCCGGGCCACACCTTCATGCTGTTCGGCTACATCAAGGGCGTGCACGGCGACGTGGTCACGTCCTGGGTCGACCGCAACGTGGTGCCCTACTACAAGGGCACCTGGGGCAGCATCAAGCGGGTGGGCAGCGTCGACGACTGGAAGCAGAGCATCAGCTTCAAGGAACGGCGTTTCGCCTGACAGGCTCAGACTTGTCTCCGTGCGGCGCCCTGCGCCGTGTTGCGGGGGGTGCCTGCGGGCACCCCCGTTTTCCAGAGGACACCCACGCCATGCAGGTCCTGACTGCAAACCGGGTCCGCGATGACGCGTGCGACAGCCAGACGCCGCAGGGCGGCATCGCCAGTGATCCCACCGCGACGTCCGATGCTGAAGGCTTCGGCTTCGCACGCGCCCTCATCGAGTCGCGCCAGAACGTGTCACCCAAGCGGCTGGTCGAGCCCGGGCCGTCGCCGCAGCAGTTCGAGGCATTGATGTCGCTCGCGGCGGCCGCCCCTGACCACGGCCTGCTGATGCCGTGGCGCTTCATCGTCGTGCCAGCGAGCCAGCGCCGCGCGCTGGCCGAGGTCTTCGCCCTGGCGCTGATCGACCGGGACCCGGGCGCCACGCTGGAGCAGATCGAGTCGGCGCGCGAGAAGGCCTACAGGGCGCCGCTGCTGATGGTGGCGGTGGCTTGCCTGGGCCCGCGTGAGCCCGACATCCCCCGGCTGGAGCGCATGATCTCCATGGGCGCTGCCGTGCAGAACCTGCTGCTGGGCGCGCATGCGATGGGCTTCGGCGCTGGCCTGACGAGCGGGCAGGCGATGAAGTCGAAGCGCATGCACGCGCTGTGCGGTCTCGGCCCCGAAGAGTTCGCTGTCTGCTGCGTGAACATCGGCACCGCGGGCAAGCGCAAGAGCGCTGCGCGCCTGCGGCCCGTGCCCGCCGAATTCGTCAGCGAACTCGGCGCGGCGCTGCCATCGCGCTGCAGCTGACCCGACCCCGTCGGCTCGCTCAGAGCCGTTCGATGGCCAGCGCGATGCCCTGGCCACCGCCGATGCACAGCGTGACGATGCCGCGCCGTGCCTCGCCGCGCTGGATGGCATGCAGCAGCTTGGTGGCCAGCACGGCACCGCTCGCACCGATCGGATGGCCGTGGGCGATCGCACCGCCATCGACGTTGACGATGTCCTCGGCGAAGCCGATCTCGCGCAGGCAGGCGAGCGCGATGGCCGCGAAGGCCTCGTTGATCTCGACCCTGTCCACATCCCCCACCGACCAGCCGGCGCGCGCCAGCGCCTGGCGCACCGCCGGAACCGGCCCCAGGCCGAAGAAGCCGGGCTCGACCGCACCGACGCCGTAGCTCACCAGCCGCGCCATCGGCACGAGACCCTGCTTCTCGGCCCACGCGGCGTGGGTGACGACCATCGCCGCACCGGCCGAGTTCAGGCCGGGCGCATTGCCGGCGGTGATGGTTCCCTCCTTGCGGAAGGCGGGCTTGAGCTTGGCCAGCGACTCGGCGGTGGTTTCCGGCCGGTTGTGCTCGTCCTTCGCAAACTGCGTCGGACCCTTGCGTCCGGGCACTTCGACGGCAACGATCTCCGCGTCGAACTTGCCCGCGGCCTGGGCCGCGGCGAAGCGCTGCTGCGAACGCAGCGCCCAGCGGTCCTGGTCCTCGCGGCTGATGCCGTTCTTCAGCACGAGATCCTCCGTGTGCCAGCCCGAATGCTTGCCGCTGAAGGCGTCGTTCAGCCCGTCGTAGAGCATGCTGTCGAGCATCGTCACGTCGCCCATGCGGGCTCCCCAGCGGCCCTGGGGCAGCAGGTAGGGCGCACGGTCCATGTTCTCCATACCGCCGGCGATGCCGCAGTCGATCATGCCGGACCAGATCTCGAGGGCCGCGCTGACGACGCCCTGGGCTCCGGAGCCGCACACGCGGTTCACCGACAGCGCCGGCACCTCGACCGGCAGCCCCGCGGCGATGCCGGCCTGTCGGGCCGGGTTCATCTTGCCGCTGGCCTGGATGACGTTGCCCATCACCAGTGTCTCGATCTTGTCGGCTGCAAGGCCCGAACGCTTCAGCGTCTCGCGGATCGCCGCGGCTCCCAAGTCGGAGGCAGTCACGTCCTTGAGGCTGCCGCCATAGGTGCCGATCGCGGTGCGGACTGGATGGCAGAGAACGATGTGTCGGCTGGTCATGGTGTCTTCTCCTGTGGGAACAAGCGGCGCATCGGTCATCAGATACCTGCAGACCGATGCGCTCGTTGATCGCCATCAATCACGGCCCGGGCACCTGGTCAGCAGGGACCTGGGCCAGGTCCGCCCCGGCCGGTGGGGCAGAAGGTGTTCTTCGGCTCCTCGCCGCGCAGGTACTGCGCTTCTTCCTCGTCCGTGGCCGTGCGCACGTCGACCCGGGCCGTTGCGGCGGGCGCGGAGGTCGCCGAATCCCCCGTGAGGATCCGGCCGTCCCGGATCGCCACCAGTTCGCCGCAGGCCAGTGGTTGCCACGGGTCGTCCGTCAGCGGCACGCTGGCCACCCAGACGACCGAGGTGCCGTCGGTGTGTACCACCACTCCCGCACCCTGGTCGGCCGATGCGGCGTCGGGCGGACAGTGTCGCTGCCGGATCCAGAGCCCCGGTGGCTCGGCGCGGCCGTTGTGCTGAAGGCGCCTGTCGCCATGGGCGAACAGCGCGTCGCCGTCGGCATAGAAGAAGTTGGCCGGGCCGAGCGCGCGCAGCTCGGCGGCGAACGTGGACAGCACCGAAAGCCGGCTCTCCAAGGGCGGCGGACCACCGTCCAGCCACAGCGCGCTCAGGCGCGCCAGCAGCACACAGAAGGCCAGCTCGGAGTCGGTCTGGCCGACCGGCCGACAGGCTGCGCGATCGAGCAGGACCGCGCTCTCGATGCCGGGGAGGTCGCCGTTGTGAGCGAAGACGTGGGAGCGGCCGCCCAGCGGACGGACGAAGGGCTGGGTGTTGGCCAAGGACACCTCGCCGCGGGTGGCGTGGCGGATGTGCGAGATCGCCAGCCCGGTCGACGGTCCCTGGGTTTCGAGGAAGTTCACCAAGGCGCTGTCGGCGGCAGGGCGGGGTTCGCGGAACAGGGCGACATCGTGTCCCTCGTAGAAGGCCACACCCCACCCATCGTGTGATCGGCCCGTCACGCCACCGCGTGCAGCCAGCGTGCGCAGCGAGAAGGTCAGCCGCGCCGGCCGGGAACTCGACAGCGCCAGCAGCTCACACACCAGGCTTCCCAAGGTGCACTACGGCGTGGCCGAGACCATCAGCAGCCCAGCGCCGTGCTCCAACTGCTCTGGCTCTTCGAGGAACGGCGCGATGCACGCCCTCTGGTTGCATGGGGTCGCCTCGATCCACGCTCGTGGTGCCTGTCAGCGGGCGTGCGGGTGCACGGTGAAGGCCGTCGCCGTGGCCGACGTGCCGACCGGTTCCAGCGTGGCACAGGGCGGGGTGAACGGTACCCGCACCACCTGGATCGTGACGTGCTCGATGCCGAAGTGCTCGTGCATTTCGTCGGTGGCGTGCTTCAGGAAGGCATCGTCGGCCTGGCCCTGCGGCATCACAAGATGCGCCGTCATCGCGATCTCGGACGTGCCCATCGCCCACACGTGCAAGTCGTGCACCCGCTGAACGCCGGGCAGCGATTCCAGCAGTGCCTGCACCGCATGCAGGTCCACGCCTTCCGGCACACCGTCGAACAGCAGGTGCAGCGACTGCTTGAACAGGTTCCAGGTGCCCACCACGATGACGGCGGCGATCAGCAGGCTGACCACCGGGTCCAGCCAGGTCCAGCCGAACCACAGCGCCAGGCCGCCGGCCACTACCACCCCCGCGGATACCAGCGCATCGGCAGCCATGTGCAGGAAGGCGCCGCGGATGTTGAGATCGGCCTTTCGCCCGCGCATGAACAGCAGCGCGGTGGCGGTGTTGACCAGGATGCCGATGCCGGCCACCACCATGATGGTGACGCCCTCGACGGCCTGCGGCGTCTGCAGGCGCTGTACCGCTTCCCAGGCCAGCGAGCCCATGGCCACGAGCAGCAGCAGGGCGTTGATGAACGCCGCGAGGATGCTGGCGCGCTTCCAGCCGTAGGTGTGGCGGGCGTCGGGGCGCAGGCGGCCGGCCAGCGCGCCGCCCCAGGCCAGCACCAGACCGATGACATCGCTGAGGTTGTGGCCGGCGTCGGCCAGCAGCGCCAGGGAATCGATCTTCCAGCCGTAGAAGGCCTCGATGGCGACGAAACCGATGTTCAGCGCGATGCCGATGCCAAAGGCGCGGTCGAAGTTGGCCGGCGCGTGGCTGTGGCCGTGGTCGTGATCGGCACTCACGTCAAGACCTTGCGGCGCAGCACGCCGGAGATCTCGGTGCCTGGCGCCACTGTGTTGAACACGGTGCCGTACTTGCGCACGTTGTCGTGCAGCAGGTCCAGCCGCCGGTCGGGCTCGTCGGTGTCGACGACGATCTCGTAGCTGATGGACTCCATGCGTGGCGGCACGTCCTGGCGAACGCCGTGCACATGGACTTCCACGCCGCGCAAGGAGAACTTCAGGATCGGCGTGACGCGCTCGATGCCCTTGATCATGCAGGCCGACAGGGCGGCCAGCAGCAGTTCGGCCGGGTTGAAGGCCTCGCGGTTGCCCGCCATGTCGGTGTCCAGCGTGATCACGGCGTCCTTGCAGCGCGATTCGCTGGCGTGCGCGCTCAGGCGCACGGACACAACGTCGAATTTCATCTTCGGATTTCTGGACTCAGGCATGGACGCTCTCATCAAATCTCTTTGGGACCCGTCGGCCCATCAGACCACGATTCCCAGGCCTTGGGCGATCCACCAGACCCCGGCCGCGCCCACGGCGTCAGTGGTGTCAGCAGCAGGGACCGCCTGGGGGGTTCTTGGGCGATGCCGGGCAGCAGCAACCGCCGGACGCCGACGCTGTTTCGCAGCACCCGGCAGAGGTCGAAGTCTCTGGCGTGCTGTCGCAGCAGCCCGAAGCTGCGGCCGTCGAACCGCAGCACGCAGCCGCTGCAGCCACGGCAGGCGCCGCGGTGCCGGCGACCGGGGATCCCTTTCGAGCCCACTTCGCCAGGCCGCCGTCCATGTTGGAGACGTCCGTGAAGCCCTGGTACATCAGGAAGTAGGTCGCCTTCAGGCTGCGCGGGCCCGACTCGCAGGCCAGCACCAGCGGCCGGTCGCGCGGCAGTTCATCGAAGCGCCGTTCGAATTCGGACAGCGGCATCTGCACCAGCGCCGGCACATCGAAGGCCATGCGGGCCACCTCGGCGCGTTCGCGTACATCGACCAGCAGCGCCCCTTCGGCGAGCAGGCGGCGGGTGGCGGTGGGGCAGACCTCGCGGGCCGCAGGCAGATCGACACGTGCATTCATGGTGTGTGCTCCGGAGGCTCGTTCAGGCGGCCAGCCACTGTTCGACCTTGCCGCGGCTGGGCACGCCACCGGCGTGCACCACCTTGCCGTCGATCACCACGCCCGGGGTGCTCATCACGCCGTAGCCCATGATCTCGCGCAGTTCCTCGACCTTGGCCAGCGTCACCGCCACGCCCTTGTCCTTGGCAACCTGTTCGATCAGTGCGATGGTGTTCTTGCAGTTGGCACAACCGGTGCCCAGTACCTTGATGTCCATGGGGGTGTTCCTCACTCTCGTTCCAGTTCCAGATAGGTGCGGCTGGCGTTGCCGGGCATCAGCTCGGCCGCGTTCAGCAAGCGCATGAAGGGGGCGGCGTCGAAGGATTTCACTGACGCGCTCACGTCCACGCCGTCGTCTACGGCCTTCTTCATGTGGGCGCGCAAGGCCAGCAGGTAGGCCTGGGTGTCGGCCTGCGCGGTGGCCAGCGTCGTCAGCCGGCCGTGGCCGGGCACCAGCACGGCGGGCTTGAGCTGTTCGATGACCGCGAACGTGGCCAGCCAGTTCTTGGTGTTGCTGACCGGAATCACGCCCAGCATGCGGTCGACGTAGACCACATCGCCAGTGAAGAGCACGTACTTCTGCGGCAGCCACACCATCGTGTCGCCTGGCGTGTGGGCGCCGCCGCGGTGCTTGAACTCGAAGACCACGCCGCCGAGTTCCAGCCGCTCGTCGGGCGCCTTGAGCCAGTGCGAAGGCAGGGTGGGCACCGTGCCGTCGGCCTTGGCACCGAGCACGGCCTTCAGCGCCTGCAGGTGGTCGTTGCCGCGGTTCTTCATGTCGGCTTCGCCCGCAGCATGGGCGATGAGCTCGGCCCCTTGCGCCTTGAAGTAGCCGTTGCCCAGCCAGCGGTGGTCCTGTCCACCGGTGTTGATCACCCACTTGATGGGCTGGTTCGTGACCTTGCGCGCGGCCTCGGCGATCTGGCGCGCACTCTGGAAGGTGGCGCCGCTGTCGATGAGCACCGCGCCGGTCGGCGTCACCACCAGGCCGATGTTGGCGTTCAGCCCTTCGTTCTCGGCGGTGCGGGCGCCGGTGTCGCCCACATGGGCATACACGCCATCGGCCACCGGCTTGAAGTCGACCGTCACCGCCTGGGCGAAGCCCGGCAGCAGGCAAAGGGCGAGGGACAGCGCGCGCGCAGGCCGCAGAAGGTTCAGGACAGTCATGGAACTCAGAGCAGTGCGTTGAAAATGAAGCCGACCGCCAGGATGCCCGTGGCAACGACACCGGCGAAGGTGAGGATGAGCCGCAGCTTGAGCACCTTGCGCAGGATGATCATCTCGGGCAGCGAGAGCGCGATCACGCTCATCATGAAAGCCAGCACGGTGCCCAGCGCCGCGCCCTTGGCCAGC
>NZ_CALRZC010000077.1:0-33975 GCF_943372545.1 Variovorax sp. YR752
CGCAAGCAGCAATGGCGCGTGCAGGTCGACTTCACCGCCCACCCCGTCACGGAGCCCCTGCGTCCTGAGCCGACACAGCCCAAGCCCGCGATGGTCGGCCCCCAGGTGGCGCTGGTGGTGGGCCCCGAGGGGCAGAACCTGTGGACCGATGAGCTGGGACGCATCAAGGTGCAGTTCCCCTGGGACCGGCTGGGAGAGAAGAACCAGCACAGCAGCTGCTGGGTGCGGGTGAGCTCTCCGTGGGCGGGCAACCAGCTCGGGGGCATCCAGATTCCGCGCATTGGTCAGGAAGTCATCGTGGGCTTCATTGCGGGAGATGCGGACCTGCCGATCTGCATGGGAAGGGTCCACAACCAGGTGAACCTGCCGCCCTGGGCATTGCCGGGGCAGAGTGCACTCAGCGGGTTCAGGAGCCGGGAGCTGACGGAGGGTGGGGGCAACAGTGCGGCGGGCCGATCGAATCACCTGATCCTGGATGACACGGCCGAGAAAATCCAGGTGCAGCTCAAGAGTGATCACCAGAGTTCAAGCCTGAGCTTGGGGGCCATCGCGCGCATCGAGGACAACGCAGGCAGAAAAGACCCAAGGGGTGAGGGGTTCGAGCTGCGCACCGACGCTCACGGCGTATTGAGAGCGCAGGACGGGATGCTCATCACGACCGAAGGCCGCCCCGATGCAGCTCGCCACGCCAAGGACATGGGTGAAACCGTCCAACGCCTGACAAGTGCACGAGACCAGATCGAAGGCCTGGCCGAGGCGGCTCGCATGGCCGAGGCCCAGGACAGCAACGACGACCAGTCCACCGTCGCCCAGACCATCAAGCAGCAGAACGAAGACCTGCGAGGCCACGCCAGCTCATCGACCGAAGGCCGCTTCCCCGAGCTGGCCGCGCCGCATCTCGTGCTGGCCAGCCCCGCAGGCATCGCAGCCACCGCCACCACGCACCTGCATACACACACCGGCACACACATCCAGCTCACCAGCGCCGGTCACACCTCCCTGAGCGCCGCACAGCGCATCCTCGCCAGCGTGGCGGAAGGCATGCGCATCTTCACGCTCAAGAGCGGCATCAAGGCCTTCGCATCGCAAGGCGACATCCGCATCGAAGCCCAAAGCGACGCCATCGAGGCCACTGCCTTGAAAGACATCGACATCGTGAGCACCGAAGACACGGTCTACATCAGCGCCAAGAAGAAGGTCACGATCAACGGCGGCACCAGCTTCAGCGAATGGAGCGAAGGCGGCATCCGGCACGGCACGCTGGGCACATGGATCGAACATGCCTCGATGCATGGAACGCCGGGGCCGGACAAGAAGCCAGGGCCGACAGCACAGACCGTGTGCTGGGAGTGCCTGGCACGCGCCGCCCGTCAGGCCTCGCCCGTGGCGCCCCGCGTTTGACAACACCGACACCGATGGAAATTCCAGCGTACGAACGCGAAGCGTTCGAGGACGAGATTTCACAGACCATCGCGCAGGACATAGGCACTTTCGCCCGCCTCGCACGCCAAACTGGTCAACGTTGTTACGCACTGGTGAACGCCGGCCAATGCGGGGCCGTCGAAGAAGACCGGCAAGAAGACGGATGGGCGGCACGGCTGATGGCGCGATACCAACTCGACGCGACACCTTTGTTCCTTCACACGCCTGAAGCCGCTGCGATCGGCGTCGGACCTTGGCTGGTCGAACTGCCATCCATGCCCGATGCAGCACCGTGGCTGCATAACCTCGCACGTGGTGCAGGTGCCGTGCATGCCCTCAGTCTCGTGGCTTCGCCATTGCGGCCGGTCACGCTGGCAGCGCACCTTCGCAGTTGGCTCGACGCCGTGATACCCCCGGACCCTGCACTCGAGGACGACGAGGCCGTCGGCGCCGTGCTTCGCTGGTTCGATCCGCGCATCGGCTTCGACATGGTGACCCGCTGGCCGGACGACGTTCGGCAAGATTTCTTAAGCGCTTTCACCTGGGCAGGATGGAACGCCGAATTCCATCCGCACGGTCTTCGATGCAGCAAGCCATATGCGCCGCGAAGTGCCGCACGCACCACGCCCTTGCAATTGGACAAGGACCTGCTGCTCACCATGGCTCCGCTCAACCGGGCCGATGCGCTTCTGGCCCACGTGCGCGATCGTTTCGGGTCGCAGGCGTTTCAGCACATTGCCCCTGCCATTCAGCGATGGATCGCCCTCGATCAACTGCAAGCCGTGCAGCAACTCGGCCTGCCCGATTTCGAGGACTGGATCACGCTGCTGCACCACTCGCTGAGCCTGCACCCCGAACTGTCATACCTGCCCGGCCTCGCAGAAAGCCTGGTCGACGCACGACATGCGGGGCGCTCACTCGCCCACGTGCTCGAAGCGCAGCCGGCCGAGTGGTGGCAACAACAACAGAATGCCGCGCCTCGCACCTGGGCCCAGTGGGCGTCTCGATTTCTCGCGCCATTGCAGGCGCGACGCGGCACACCTGATGCCGCCCATGCTTTTTCCACGCTGTTCTCGGCCGCGCCGGCCGTCGCCTGACGTCGACGTCTCACCCACTCGCCTCACTCCAGATCGATCCGTCATGCCCTACCAGCCCAAACCCGGCGTCTGCGACTGTTCCGAAACACCGCTGCTCGAGGAAGAAGCCATCATCCTGTTCCCCAGCCTCGGCACGCCGTTGCTGCTGGCCCCGGGCCAGGTCAAGGCCAGCATCTTCATCGCCGCGCCTTCCAGCATGCGTGGCAAGGCCAAGGCAGCAATCCCGACCGGCGAGGCCGTCGAGATGTACAGGCTGGTCGACCAGCATCTGCGTGTAGTTGACCTCGCAAGCAAACAGGAGGCCGAGCAGGCCGAGGGATCGACACAAACTGGCACTCTTTTCGGAGACGGCATGGCATGTGCTGCCGCCAAACCTTGCATCAAGGCCTGGCTCGTTGGCTCTTTCGGACCCGGGGCGCTTGTCAGCGATCGACACGGTCGCCCCTTCGCCACCATTGCCCCTGCAGCGGCCCAGATCTACACCAAGGTGCAGGACGTCTACGAGGTCGAGCTCGACTTGTCAGCACCGCCCTTCGCCGATCTGCAGACGCCCGGCGCCATGAAAAGCCTCGCCTGGATGATCCGGCTGGGCACCGAAGACAGGAAGCTCGAGGCCTTCAAAGGCGTCAAGTACGCCGAGGCCCAAGACCTTGCCATCGCACGCTTCCTGCAACAGCAGGCCGCGCGCGACCCCTGGCACTTCGACAAGCTCCACGAATTCGCCATGCCGCCACCCGATGTCCCGTTCAGCTGGAGCAAGCCAGGACAAAGACCCGAACTGGACACACTCCTCAAGAGTTGGCACCCCGTCAAACGCATGACGAAGTCGCACCTCAAGCTGGGGCATCTCTCCGACGTTCATATCAACATGCGCCAGAACGCCATGGGTCGCAGCGATGCCAAGGTACTCGAGGGGGCAGACGAAAAAAAGGCGACCTGGAACCGGCCGGTAGGCAGCAAGGTCTGCAACAGCTTCGAGGCCCTCAAGAAGCTGTTCGAGACGATGGCCACGGGCAGCGACCAGGTCGATGCCGTGCTGCTCACCGGAGACTTGATCGACTACAACCGCAACTTCAATCCCATGGCAGAACCCGGCGGCCCGGGCAGGATCGGCGAGCAGTGGAAAGCCTTCAATCTGCTGGGCAATGTCTTCGACAAGGAAAAAGGCCGCCGCCTCTATCCGAGGGGCCTGGACGACATGATGGTCTTCAGCCTGGTGCGTGAGATGTACCGCAATCCGGCGTACCAGTTGCCCATCATCATGACCAGCGGCAACCACGAGGCCTACCAGGTGCCCTATGGCATCAGCGCACGCGTGGAGGCGGGCGACCAGCACAACTGGGCGTTCATGCTCGGGGTGCTCGAGACCACGACGCCCAACAGCCGCGATGCACGCAAACGCATGGAAGAGAACGCCCGCACGTCCTGGCCCGACGGCAATGTTCCGGCCGAGGCCCGACGGGCGCAACGAGCCCTTGCGCAGCCCGATGCCGTGGAGCGCCACCGGGCCCAGTTCGAAGCCGCCAGCGCATGGACGCGCGGCAAGGCCAATGAAGGCATGAGCCGCGACCACAACATGACCATCTACGAGGCGTGCCTCGCCTATGGTCCCACCTACGGCCACGCATTGACAGGCTACAACTTCGACGGCGGCCAGTTCGACTGGTTCTATGCGCTGTTCACGCCGCTTGCGGACGTGGTGTATGCCTACGGCGCGGAGAGCACCGACAAGCCAGGCGCCAAGGCCGGACAGGTGATTGCGGCGCTCGGCTGGGGGATCGACGAGAACTTCAAGAACCTGCTGGGCGTTGCCGATTGGGGCGTGGACCGCCAGGGGCCGGGAATACTCCCTCGCGCCACCGAGTCGTTCAGCCATGACCAGCTCAAGCTGCTGACGCAGGCTCGAAGCTACAAGGCCGCGAGCGAGGGCACGCTCACCGTCGCCACGCACTTCACCATCGTGAGCTTCGACGAACCCGAGCCCTTCAGCAACCTGACCAAGAAGAAGGACAGGGTCTTCTTCCACCCGTGTAACAGCGCTACCGGCGTCTGGGGCATGAAGGCTGCGCTGAACCACGTCAACGTGGGCACCTGCGAAAAAAACCAGGCCACCTACCTGGCCCAATACGTTCAGCCGATGGATCAGGCGAAGGCCAGCCCCACCCCCAAGGTGGATTGGCATCTGTCGGGCCACAGCCATCGCTCGGGCGTCTACAAGCTCGGCTGGAATCCCCGGAGTATCGACACGTCAGATGGCTGGCGCGTCGAGGTGCGAGAAGCCAAGGACCCAGGCATCCACAACACGCAAACAGTCAAACCGAACACCGTGACGGCGCTGATCGTCTCCAGTTGCGGCGGGCCCATCGGCTACCAAAACCTGGACGGCGAACTCAGCGCCTGGACCGGCCGCCCGCCCGCGGGGACCACGCTCGACCCCACAACGGGCGAGATCCGGCAAGTGAAGACCGATCGGTGTCATGTCGAAGGCAAATTCCAGGGCAAGGGCTTCAACGAAAAGCCCCGGCTGGCGGTGGCACTCGACTACCTGCACGCAATGAGCGGCTTGCCCAAGAAAGGCAACATCCGTGTGCCCTTGCGCTTCAAGCCTGGGTACTTCGCCAAGAGCGGTCAGCTGGAACTGGTCCTGAGCGAGCAGGTGCGCAAGCTAGGGTGCGTGGTGAGCGTGACGTTGTGGGTGTTCGAGAAGAACAAGAAGAGCGGGGCCAAGCAATGGCATCGCATCGAGTCACAACTGAACACCTCTACTTTGGGCTTCAAGAATGAAGACAAAGCGAAGCTGCTTTCGATGATGGAAGCGATGACCTTGGATGCCAACGGTGCATTGGCAATGGCGTGGAGTCCCAAGTCAGTGATCGAGAGCAACCCGAACGCCGAATACGTCACGCTCAGCCGGCGACTCGTGCAATCCTTCTGCGAAGTCACGCTGAGCAAGCCCGTCCCCACCGATGCGGGTGAGGACTGGGCCAAAGACATGCTCCATGCGGACCCTTGGGTGTTTCCTTTGGATATCGCCCTCATCGACGGCAACGTGAACATGGGCGGGTTCAGCTTGAACAAGTCGGACCCGGCGCATCCAAAGAACGCCGCATGGTACTTCGGGCGGCCCATGGGCGAGCGCGGCGAAGTGCCCGACTGGGATTTCTTGTCTGACAACTTTGCTAGCAAAGGATATGTCGACAAGAAGTCCGCCATCTGGGTCAACAAGGACGCCGTGCGATAGGCAGTCCATGCAGCGACGCGACTTCCTTTCTACCTTCGGCTTGGCAGCAGCGTCCCTTTTCTTCCCTTTGACTGGATGCTCCATGAGCGGCAAACCCAACATCAAGAGTTTCAGCAGGATCTACCGCTATCTGCAGGATCCGGCTTTGCGCACCCGTGAAACGGGCGATACGCTGCTGACGATCGAAGGTGCGGAGTTCAGTGGACTCAATCTTCAAGGACTGGTCTGGCGCCATGTGAAATTCGTCAACTGTGACTTTGCGGGTGCCTATGAAATCAAGCTCGATCGACTTGAGAAGAGCACTTTCGATAGCTGCAAGTTTGTCGGCATCCACGGTTTTGGCGACATGGTGGACGTGACGCTTCATCGCTGTGCCTTTGGTGGAGAAACCTATGTGATGGGCTACTCGGACAGCAAGCGCCTGGTGTTCGACGACTGCAACTTCGTCGGAACGGACAGCAACCGCAATCACTGGGGTGCAGTGGGCGGCTATGGAGAAGCAGAGTTCGTGAGATGCAAAGGCAAGTGGTTTGACTTGAGCGGACTCACCCAGTTGGTGATCCGAGACTGTGAATTCGAAACCGTTTCGAGCAAGCACGACCCCAGAGAGGTTGCCAATGTGCATGCGCCGGTTTTGATAGAACGCAGCAAGTTGCGCGGCACTTTCAATATGGTTGCGAGTTCAATCCAATCTCTCACCATCCGTGACACCGTCATCGACGCGCTCGATTTGACCGATGCAACCATCAAAGGCGAAGTGACGATGGAGCGCATCCGTGCAGGAAAGTTAGGCATGGCCGTTGCATCCGGTCAGGCGCTTTCAATGAAAGCCGTCACAGTCACCGGCAATGGGCAGGAAGTCTTCTATCTCGCAGCCAACCGGTTCGCCAGCGTGCTGTTGGAGAACTGCGCCTTGCCCGACAACTTGAGCGGGGAGAAACCATGGATGGGTGGTGCGCAGAAGGAGCCCGCATACCAAGCCAGGCCACCACTCAACAAGAATTTGACCATTCGCAAATCCAAAGCATCACGCCTGGACGCGAGTTACTTGAACACAGCGCACCTGGTCTTGGATGGTTCCGAGTTCAATCATCTTGATCTGAGCTATGGGCGGATCGGCTTGATGGAGATGAACAACACCCAGATCGGGTTTTCCTTGGATTTGACCCACTGCCAGGTCAACGACTTCAAGCAAACGGGTGGCACCAGTTTGAAGAGCCTGGGCGGACTCAAGATCGACGGTTCCAATATCAAGCTGCCGAGATAGGAGCCATGCTCCATGCAGACCCGTGGGTCTTTCCGTCGGATATCGCCCTCATCGACGGCAACGTGAACATGGGCGGGTTCAGCTTGAACAAGTCGGACCCGGCGCATCCGAAGAACGCTGTGTGGCACTTCGGACGGCCGATGGGAGAACGTGGGGAAGTTCCCGACTGGAAGTTCCTGTCCAGGAACTTTGAAAGCAAAGGGTACATCCCTCCCGACAAGGCGATCCGTCTCGACAAACGATGACCGCCTCCCCCACCCGTCGAACCACCCTTGGCGCACTAGCACTTCTCGCCACCACCGCCTTGACCGGATGCTACATGTCCTCCAAACGAAACATCAGAACACTCGACAAAACATTTTCCTACCTCAAGGACCCTGCACTCCGCACCAAGGAAAAGGGAGACGCCCGGCTTGTCGTCGAAGGCGCCGAACTCAGCGGCGAGCGGTTTGAAGGGATGGACTGGCACAACATCCTCTTCAAGAACTGCGATTTCGTCGGCGCCTATGAGATCAATCCAAAGACAGCGACCAACGTTCGCTACGAAGACTGCCGATTTTCTGGAATCCTGAGCTACGGCGTGACAACGAACGTGCATTTTCTGCGCTGTGCCTGGGTCGGGAACTCGGTCATGTTTGCAGAGAAGGGAAGCAAGTCCACCGTTTTCGAGGAGTGCAATTTCGTAGGGACGACAGCAAACCGCAATCACCAGGGCGCCGTGGGATCAGACGGCGAAGCGGAATTCGTGCGATGCAGATCGAAGTGGTTCGCATGGACCGGGAACGAAAGACTCTCGATCACGGACTGCACATGCGAAGACGTCACCATATTGACCGACAGCATCGGCAACAGCGGCGAAGACTTTCTGTATGCCGCCACTCGTATCGAGGGCTCCAAGCTTCGCGGCACTTTCAAGCTGGTGGCGGCCAATCTTCAATCACTCACCATCCGTGACACCGTCATCGACATGCTTGACTTGACCAGCGCCACAATCAAGGAAGAACTCCTGATGGAGCGCGTGCGCGGCGGCAGCGTCGAGGCGATCGTCAAAGGCGCCAAACGCCTCGTCGTGCGAGATAGCCAGTTCACCCCTCCCGCGTCCGGCGGAAAGTTCATTTTCAGTCTCGCAAGCAACGACGCCCAGGAGGTTCTGATCGAGAACACCTCCATCCTTGGCGACAACATCCTTGTGGACATTGGCGGCGGCCCGCACACCGAGTCCCTTGTTTTTCGAAAGAGCAAGTTCCCCCGGCTTGACCTGCAGTACGCCCATGCGAAGCATCTGCTCCTGGAGAACTTCGAGGCGAACTCCGTGCGTTTGAACGATGCCCGCATCGGCAAGCTGGAACTGAGCTCGGCCGTCTTTGCCTTGACCCTGGACCTGTCCAACACCCAAGTCCACGAATTCAAGAAAACTGGCGGCACCGACTTGAAGAAGCTAGGTGGTCTCAAGCTCGACGGTTCCAACATCAACCTGCCGCAATGAACCATCCGCACATGAGAAAAATAGACAGATCCGATCTCGACAGCCACCACATCGAGCTGACATGAAAGGCTGCTTTTCAGATCCACATTTCTTCCTGCTGTGCAGCATTCCCTGGCTTCTTCTGGGATTGCTCGTCGGTGGCATCGTGCTCGGGTTCAAGATGGCACGAGACGGAGCAGGGTTCTCAAGATTCATGGGGGTTTTGATCTTTCTCACATGCCTGCTCAGCGCGCCTCTTCTTCTCTGGCTCAACACGATGATTTTTAGCAGTAGCCTGTCGTTCGGCAGCAATTGGATGGGCACTCGATAGTCGGTGCTCCGTGGCCGAACCAACGGCAGCGTCTACCCCATTGCGAGCTGTACAACGAACGAATTGCCCTGGCAGCACGCCGCGCGTACCCTTGGTTATTTGCCGCACGCATCCTGACCATGACACGCATTGCCGAACGCCTTAACGCCCTGGGCCTCGTCCTTCCTCCCTCGGTCACGCCACCACCCGGCGTCAACCTCCCTTTCCAGTTCGTCCGCCTCATCGGCCGGCGCGCCATCGTCTCGGGCCATGGCCCGCTCACTGCCGACGGCCGCATCGCTGCGCCACTCGGCAAACTCGGCGCCGAGCTGACCGTCGAGCAGGGCTACACCGCCGCGCGTCTCACCGGGCTCGCCATGCTCGGCAGCCTGCAGCGCGCGCTCGGGGACCTGGACCGCATCACCGCATGGACGCGCGTGTTCGGCATGGTCGCTTCGGCGCCTGGCTTTCAGCAGCAGCCGGCGGTCATCAATGGGTTTTCCGACCTGATCCTCGAACTCTTCGGCCCCGACATTGGTGCCCATGCGCGCAGCGCCGTCGGCATGGCCGAACTTCCCTTCGGCATCCCGGTGGAGATCGAGGGCGAAGTCGATTTCGACGCATGAGCGTCGAAGCCGCGCCCTGGCATCTGCGCCGCGCGAACGCCGCCGACGTGGCGACCGTCACCGCGTGCGCCGTCGAGGCCTTCCGCACCTACATCCCGCGCCTGGGCCTCACGCCGCGGCCGATGACACGCGACTACGCCGAGGCCATCGCGCACCTGCAGGTCTGGGTGGCTGAGCGGCCGGCGCAACAGATCGGTGCGGCACTGCTGCTCGACGCCACCGACGAAGGCTTCCTCATCGACGTGATCGCGGTCCACCCCGATCACCAGGGCAGCGGCGCGGGCCGCGCGTTGCTCGAGCTGGCCGAGCGCGAAGCGCTGCGCCAGGGCCATGTGTCGATCTACCTCTTCACCAACGAGAAGATGACCGAGAACCTCGCGCTCTACCAGCGCATCGGCTACGTCGAATACCGGCGCGAAACGCTCGACGGCCGCACGCGGGTTTATCTGCGCAAGCCACTGACGGCCGCGTGAAACCTCAGGCGTCGTCCCCGAAGGTCACGCTCACGCGCAGCCCTGTCGGCTCCGCCGCTTCGAGCCGCAACTCCGCCCCCAGCAACTCGGCATAACGCGCCACGATCGACAGCCCCAGTCCCGCGCCCTGCCCCAGCTTCTGGCCCGCGGGCCCTTGCGACCAGCGCTGCATGAGGTCGCGCTGCGCTTCGAGTGGAATGCCGGGTCCGTCGTCGATCACGCTCAGCGTACGACCTGCAAGTTCGACGGTGATCGTGCGTCCGCCATAGCGCAGCGCGTTGTCGATGAGGTTGTCGAGGATGCCCTCTACCAGTGCTTCGTTCGCAAGCACCGTCACGCCATCGTCGAGACCGCGTGCGCCCAGGTCGACGCCACGTGCATCGGCGCGCGCCAGGTGGCGCAGCACGGTCTGCTCGGCCAGCATGTCGAGCGACACCGGCGTGCGCTGCAGGTCGGTGCGCGCCTCGTCGGCCAGCGCGAGCGCGAGCAGCTGGTCGATGAGGTGGCTCGCGCGCGCCTGCCGCTCGGACACGCGCGTGAGCTGCTCGCGCCACACCGCGGTGTCGTGCTGTGCGAGGCCGTACTCGGCCAGCGCGCGGATGCCGGCGAGCGGCGTGCGCAGCTCGTGCGCCACGTTGCCCACGAACTCGCGCTGTGCGCGCACGCTGTAGCGCAGGCGGTCGAACAGCGCGTTCACCGCATCGCCCAGGCGCTGCAGCTCCTTCGAAGTCTGCGCCACGGCCACCGGAGAGAGGTCGCGCACATCGCGGATGTCGAGCGCGCGCTGCAGCTCACCGAGCGGACGCAGGTCGCGTCGGATGCCATGCCAGAGCCACACGGCCAGCAGCACCAGCAGCAGCACCTGTGGCGCCATGGCATAGAACAACAACCGCTGAACGAGCGCCGCGCGGCTCAGCGTGGTCTGCGCCACGATCACGCGGTAGGGCATGTGCAGGCCGGGCTCGGCGTCGTGATCGAGCACGACCGCACGCAGCACGTGCCCGTCGTAGTCGATATCGGAAAAGCGGTAGCGCGAGCCTTCGCCCGGCAGCGGCGCCTGCAGGTCGGACTTGCCCGAGATCGGCGTGCCGTCGAGCCGCTGCACCGAGAAGTAAACCTTGTCGGTCTGGTCGAACAGCACGGTCGCCACTTCGCGCGGCGTCAGCAGCAGCTCGATGCCGCGCTCGCCGGCCTGCACGTTGGCCGACAGCGCATAGGCGTCGTCGAGCATGCCGCGGTCGAAGGCCTGTTCGGAGAAGTAGTTGGCGATGACGAGCGCAATCACCGCGCCCGCCATCCAGGTCAACGCCAGCGGCACCAGCACGTTGCGCAGCACGCGCCGCGTGAGCGACGGTGCAATGCGTGCGACCGTCGGCGTTGCCTCGCTCACAGGCGGCCTCACACCTCGGCTTCGAGCAGGTAGCCGATGCCGCGCAAGGTGCGGATGCCCGCACCCGAGCCGAGCAGCTTCTTGCGCAGGCGCGAGATGAAAGCCTCGAGCGCGTTGTCGCCCAGCGATTCGTCGAAACCCGAGAGCTTGTCGGACAGCGCCCGCTTGCTCACCGTGCGGCCCGGCGGGCTCATGAGCTCCCACAGCACTTCGAACTCGCGCGCCGGCAAATCGAGCGGTGCGTTCGCGACCGCGAAGCGCCGCGCCTTGCGGTCGAGCTTGAGCTGGCCGAGCACGACGATGTCTTCCGTGCCCTTGGCTCGCCGCACCAATGCACGCAGCCGCGCTTCGACCTCGGCGAGATCGAAGGGCTTGCCCAGGTAGTCGTCGGCGCCCGCGTCGAGCCCGGCGATGCGCTCTTCGGTGCGCCCGCGCGCCGTGAGCACCAGCACCGGCGTGCGGTCGCCGCGCGCGCGCGCCTGTCGCAGTGCGGTGAGACCGCTCGCCAGCCCGCTGGTGGGGCTGGCGGTAGCGGGCAGGTTGAGGTCGAGCAGCACGGCATCGAAGGGCTGCACGCGCCACAGGTGATCGGCGTCCTCGACGTTGGTCGACACGTCGACCCGGTGACCGGCGTCGGCGAGGCTGCGCAGCATCACGTCGCGCAGCACGGTGTCATCTTCCACAAGCAGGATTCGCATGGTGAGTGAATGAGTGGTGGGTGGATTTGTGGGTCTGCCCTGGCGATGGACGCGTCAGCGGCCGGTCAGTCGCTCACCGCGATAAACGCGACATGAGCATACGACACACCTTCCGATGAGTGCACGCGATCCCTCCGATCCCTTGAGCCTGGTGTCCCCCGCCGTGCAGCGCACCGCGGTGGTTCTGCTCCATGGTTTATGCAGCACGCCTGACGAGCTGCTGACCGTGCAATCGACCTTGCAGCGCCACGGGTATGCGGTGCAGCCGCTGTGCATCGCGGGCTACTCGTTCGACGCTGCCGTGCCGCTGCAGCAGGCCGTGCCTTTCGAACGCTGGCTCGACACGCTCGAAGCGCACGTGAAGGCGCTGCGACACACGCACGATCGCGTGATGCTGGTCGGCATTTCCGCCGGCGCGTCGCTGGCGCTCGGCGGTGCCATCCGCTGCGGCCGCGAGGTGGACGCGCTGGTGCTCATGTCGACCACGCTGCGCTTCGACGGCTGGGCCGTGCCGCGCACGCGCTGCCTGCTGCCGCTGGCTTTCTACACGCCGCTGGGCCGCTTCTGGCAGTACCGCGAGCGCCCGCCCTACGGCGTGAAGAACGAGCGCGTGCGCACCTGGATCGAACGCGAGCTGCGCCATCGCCAGGTCTCGCGCGCCGGCAGCGCGGTGATCGGCGTGGGCCACCTGCGCGAGCATGACCGGCTCATTCGCCATGTGCGACGCCGGCTGCATGAAGTGCGGTGCGAGCAGGTGCTCGCGCTGCATGCGCGCGAAGACGAGGTGGCCAGCCTGTCGAACCTCGACCTGCTCGTGCGCGGGTTGCGCTGCGCCTCGCTGCGCACCGTGGTGTTGAACAACAGCTACCACATGATCTCCATCGACAACGACCGCCAGCAGGTGGTGCGCGAGACCCTCGCCTTCGCCGAAACCGTGGCCCACGGCCCGGTGCCCGAACCCGTGGTCCGCACCCGCGGACTTTCCGTTCTCCACGCCTGAAAGAAAGGAACCCCCTCATGTCTTCCTCTCCCACCTTCAACAGCATCGCCACCATCCTCGAGACCGACTTCCGCGTCGCGCGCGCCAACATCGCGCCCGCCACCGCGCTGTCAGACCTCGGCCTCGATTCGCTGGCGCTCATGGAGTTCGTCTTCGCGGTCGAAGACGCTTTTCACCTGCGCATTCCCGAAGACCGGCTCGACCCGCGCGAAGCAGGCATCACGCTGCAGCGGCTGTGCGAGGTGATCGATGCCGAAGGTGAAGCTGCCGCCGCACGCAGCGAGCCGATGGCAGCCGCCGCATGAGCAGCGGCGCCGCCCATGCCGTGCTCGCGGCCGCTTCGACCGCGCACACCGCCGCCGCCCCCGTGCACGTGAGCGGCCTCGGCTTCGTCACGCCACTCGGACGCTGCATCGAAGCCTTCGACGACGCGCTGTTCGCCGGCCGTTCTGCCGTGCGCGCACAGACGCTCGAGATCCCGGGCATGGACCCGATGGCAATCGCTGCCGCCACCTGCGACTTCGACGCCAGCGGCGTGCGCAGCGCCTCGCGCCTGCCGCTGGACCGCGGCACCGCGATGGCATTGACCGCTGCACAGGATGCCGCAGCCGATGCCGGGCTCGACCTCGACACGATCGACCGCGACCGCCTGGGCATCTTCTGGGGCAGCGGCCTGGCCGGCGCCGGCACCTTCGACGCCACCACGCGCGCGCTCTATGGCGAGCAGCGCCGCATGCGCCCCACCACCGTGCTCACCGTGATGCCGAACGCGGCCGTTGCCGAACTGGCGCTGCACTTCGGCGCACGCGGCGCGGCGTTGGCCTATGCCTGCGCCTGTGCCTCGTCCGCGGTGGCCATCGGCGAAGCCATGCGCGCCATCCGTGGCGGCTGGATCGACATCGCCATCGTCGGCGGCCACGACGCGATGCTCACGCCGGGTGTGATGGCCAGCTGGCACGCGATGCGCGTGATGGCGCCGCCACCGGCCGATGCACCCGCGTCCGCCTGCCGTCCGTTCTCGGCCGACCGCGCGGGCTTCGCCATCGGTGAAGGCGCGGCGGCGCTGGTGCTTGAGTCGGAAGCGCATGCGCAAGCGCGGGGCGCCGGCGCGCAGCCCTTCGTGCTCAGCGGCTACGCGAGCAACTGCGACGGCACGCACATCACGAACCCCGACCCGGCTGGTCAGGTGCGTGCGATGCGTGCGGCGCTGCGCGATGCCGGGCTCACGCCCTCAGACATCGGCCACATCAACGCCCACGGCACGGCCACGACCGCGGGTGATGCTGCTGAAGCTGCCTCGATCGGTGAACTGTTCGGCCACGCCGCACCGGTCAGCGCGACCAAGGCAATCCACGGCCATGTGCTCGGCGGTGGTGGCGTCATCGAACTCGTGGCCGCGCTGCGTGCGCTGGCCCGCGAGGCACTGCCGCCCATCGCCCACCTGCACACGCCCGATGCCGCATTCAACAACGTGGACTTCGTGCGCGGCGCGGCGCGCGAGGCGCGGGGGTTGCGCCATGTGCTGTCGAATTCCTTCGCCTTCGGCGGCACCAACGCGGTGATCGTGGCCAGCCGGCGCTGAACTTCGGGGGAGAAAAAAAGGCGGTGCAGTCGCCGGCACCGCCTTGCTATGCTCGGCCGCTTCCTTCCTCTCAGCCCCACAGAAGAAGCGCGACATGCCCCTGCACCGCCTCGCCACCCCCTCCGATTTCGACGCCGTCTTCGATCTCTACATGCACGAGCGGGTCGTGCCCTACCTGGGCTACGACCCGATGCCACGCGACGACTTTCGCGCGGTCTTCCAGGGCCTGCTCGACAGCGGTGCTTTCTTCATCTTCGAAGTCGATGGCCAGGTCGCCGGTTTCTATCGCGTGACGCGCTACCCGGGCCGCGCGCAGCATGTGGCGAGCCTGGGCACGCTCGCGGTCGATCCCACCTTGCATGGCCGCGGCGTCGCGCAGACCATGGTGACCGACGTGCTCGCGCGCCTGAAGGCCGAAGGCGTCCGCCGCGTCGAGCTGATGGCCGAGAGCGACAACGCCACGGCCCTGCGCTTCTATGCCCGGCTGGGCTTCGTGCAAGAAGGCACGCTGCGCCAGTTCTACCGCCGGGCCGGCGAAGCGAATTTCATCGACGAGCACCTGATGGCGCTGCTGTTCGACTGATCCGCTGTTGAGTCGGTCAGTGTTGTTGGTGCTTCGGCTTCCAGCGCCGCAGCAACAGCGCATTGGCCATCACGCTCACGCTCGACAGTGCCATCGCCGCACCGGCCACCACCGGGCTCAACAGACCGAAGGCCGCGAGCGGAATGCCGGCCACGTTGTAGGCAAAGGCCCAGAACAGGTTCTGCCGGATCTTCGCCACCGTGCGGCCCGAGAGCTCGAGCGCTTCGGCCACGAGTGCGAGGTCGCCGCGCATCAGCGTGATGCCGGCCGCTTCCATCGCCACGTCGGTGCCACCGCCCGAAGGCGCCATCGCGATGCCCACGTCGGCCGCGGCCAGTGCAGGCGCATCGTTGGCGCCGTCGCCGACCATCGCGACCACGTGGCCGTTCTTGCGCAACGCGCTCACCTGCTCGGCCTTGTCGGCCGGCAGCACATCGGCGCGCACGTCTTCGGCGGGAATGCCGAGCCGCGCCGCCATCGCCTGTGCTGCGCGCAGGTTGTCGCCCGAAATCATCACCACGCGAAGGCCACGCGCGCGCAGCGTGCGGATCGCTTCGGCAGCCTGCGGCTTCGGCTCGTCGGCGAAGGCCAGCAGCGCCTGCACATGCGCGGAGCCGGCGTCGTCGAAGCGCAGCAGTGCGGAGACCGTGGCGCCCTGCGACTGCAGGCGTTCGATGTCGGCTTCAGCAGGCATCGCATCGAGTTCGCGGCACCAGCGCAGGCTGGCGATGGCCCAGGTTGCGCCGTTCACTTCGCCGCGCACGCCGCGCCCCGGCATCGCCTGCATCGCACCAAGCGGCGGCGCCTGCACGCCGCGTTCGGCGGCTGCGGTGAGCACGGCGCGTGCGAGCGGATGTTCGCTGCCGCCTTGCAGGCTGGCGGCCGTGGCGAGCAGGTCGTTTTCGTTGGCCAGCGCACCGGCCGCGGGCAGCAGCGCCGTGAGCACGGGGCGGCCCACGGTCAGCGTGCCGGTCTTGTCGAAGGCCACGGTGTCGACGCGGTGCGCAATTTCCAAAGCGCGCGCGTCCTTGATGAGGATGCCGTGCTTCGCAGCCACGCCCGTGCCCGCCATCACCGCCACCGGTGTCGCGAGGCCCAGCGCACACGGACAGGCAATGACCAGCACCGCCACTGCATGGATCAGCGCGGTCTCGACGTCGGCACCCACGAACATCCAGCCCGCGAAGGTGACGAGCGCGATCAGCAACACGACCGGCACGAACACGGCGGCCACCTGATCGACCATGCGCTGGATCGGCGCCTTGGCCGCTTGCGCGTCTTCGACCAGCCGGATGATGCGCGCCAGCACGCTCTCGGCGCCGACCGCGCGCACCTCGATGACCATGCGGCCGTCGCCATTCACCGCGCCGCCGGTCAGGGCATCGCCGGGGTTCTTGGCCACGGGCAGCGGTTCGCCCGTGAGCATCGATTCGTCGACCTCCGATTGCCCTTCGAGCACGCGCGCATCGGCCGGCACGCGCTCGCCGGGGCGCACGGCGAGGCGGTCGCCGACCATCACGTCGGCCAGCGGCACGTCGCTTTCCTTGCCGCGTGCGTTGATCAGGTGCGCCACTTCGGGCCGCAGTTGCTGCAGCGCGCGGATCGCCGAGGTGGCCTGGCGCTTGGCGCGCGCCTCGAGCCACTTGCCCAGCAGCACCAGCGTGATCACCACCGCCGAGGCTTCGAAGTACAGGTGCGGCACCATGCCGTGCCCCGCGTGCTCGCCGGTGGCGGCGCGCCACCACAGCCACAGCGACAGGCCGAAGGCCGCGCTGGTGCCCAGCGCCACCAGCAGGTCCATGTTGCCGGTACGGGCCTTGGCCGCATGCCAGCCCGCGCGATAAAAACGTGCGCCGAGCCAGAACTGCACCGGCGTTGCGAGCAGCAGCTGCACCCAGGGCGGCAGCATCCAGCTCTGGCCGATCAGGTCGCCGAGCATCGGCGCCATCAACGGGATCGACAGCGCCAGGCCGACGGCCACGGGCATGAAGCCGTGCCAGGGCGACATCGCAGCCGCTTCGTCCTGCGCGGTGCTTTCGGCGCGCGGCTCGTAGCCGGCGGCGCGCACGGCGCGACGCAGCAGCAGGGCCATGTCCTCGCCGCCGGTCGCCACGATGCGGGCCGACTCGGTCGCGAGGTTGACGCTCACGTCCTGCACGCCGGGCACGTTTTTGAGCGCGCGCTCCACGCGCATCACGCACGAGGCACAGGTCATGCCGCCGACCGAGAGGTCCAGCGTGGCGGCGGCTGCGGAAGGTTGGGGCTGAATGTGTTCCATGGTGCCGAGGCTAAAGCCTGACACCATGGCAAGGTCAAGCGGCGATTTTTCAAAGCCCTACGCTGGACGTTGACATCGTGAGAGGGTTGAAACTGGCGTCATCCCCGATTCGGGTGTTCAATCCTTCCACCCTTCATTCAATCATCCATTCCTCACAAGGAGCAACGACGATGAGCCAGAAATTCCAGGTCTCCGGCATGAGCTGCGGCCACTGCGTGGACGCGGTGCAAGACGCGGTACAGACGGTCGATCCGCATGCGCAGGTCACGGTCGATCTCGAAACCGGCCATGTGGACGTGTTGAGCCAGCAGCCGCGCCAGGACATCGTGGCCGCGATCGAGAACGCCGGCTACACGGTTCAATGATGGCGGCGACCACCGCCTCCGGCCGCCAGCTCGCCATCGGCGAGGCCGCGCGGCTGTCGGGCGTGTCGGCGCGCATGGTGCGCCACTACGAAGGCCTGGGTCTGCTGCCGGCGGTGGCGCGCACCGAGAGCGGCTACCGCCAGTACAACGACGCCGACATCCACACGCTGCGCTTCATCAAGCGCTCGCGCGATCTCGGTTTTTCGATGGAAGAAATCGCCGAACTGGTCGGCCTGTGGCACAACCGTCGCCGTGCCAGTTCGAGCGTGAAGCGCATCGCCGAAAAGCACCTCGGTGAACTGGAGCAACGCATCGCCGACATGCAGTCGATGCGCAGCACGCTCGCGCACCTCGTGCATTGCTGCCATGGCGATGCGCGGCCTGACTGCCCGATCCTGGACGATCTAAGTCAGGTCTAGACCGCTAGATCAGGCGTTTTTCACGAGCGATAGCACCTGGCTCGTGTCGAGGGTGCGCGCCCGTTCCTGGATCGCCGGCAGGTACTGCGTCTGCAGGCCCTGCCCTTCCTTCACCACGTTGGAGAACGCGTCCTTCAGCATCTGCGTGGAGAGCGTGCGGCCGCCCGCGTAGTAGCGCTTGGCCACGTGGCCCAGCGCATAGGTCGACGCGAAGCTCATGCCCGAACTCACGGCCTGCTTGCCGAGACCGCCCAGGAGGCCGCCGCCGACCTTGCCCAGCAAGCCGCCGAGCAGCTTGCGCCCGGCCTGCTCGAGGTACTGCGAGGTCAGGCCCACGCCCACGGTGGCCAAAAAATCCTTGATGTGGCCGGTGTCCAGCTGGTAGCCGTGCGCCTGGCCGATGCGGTAGACCAGCTTCATCTGCAGCGGAATGATCGCCATGGTCGACAGCGTCTCGGGCAGCAACTCGAGGGCGCCGTTGAGGATGGCGGCGTTGAGGATCGCGCGGTCCAGCTCGGTGCTGTCGGGCGCCTGCGGCGCCGCGGGGGTGGCTGCCGTTGCCGCCGTTGCGGCCGTCACCGCCACAGCCGCCGGCACCGCGGCGGCAATGTCTTCCGCCCGCTGCGAGAACTGCGCCGCCGAGGCGTCCAGGCCGAGCGAGCTGCGCACGTCCATCAGAAAGAGCCGCTCCGGCTCCGACTGCACGCCGTCGGCGTCGCACATGCATACCGCCATCTCGTACGCCAGCTGCCGCGACTCGGCGCTTTTCAGCTCGCCGGCCACCGACGCCAGCGACACCCGCTTCATGAGCACGTCCTGGTAGATCGTCGGCAGGTTCACGCCGTCGGCCTGCGACAGGCCCTCGGCGATGCGCTTGATCTCGGCGCGCTCGCGTTCGTGCTTTTCGCCGTCGACGAAGGCCGCCAGCAGGCTCAGGGTGACGATCGCTTTTGTTTCAGAAGGTGTCATGTTCGAGTTTTTTCGTCATGTGAAGGAACGGATTGGGTCCGCAGCGCGCCCGAAGGTTCCGCTTCGCGTTCTCCCCACAAAACTGGGACAACTCTGTGGGTAACCCCGGCACTGCTCTGTAGGGGCGTTGCAAGTCATTGATTTGCAAGGGAAATCTACAACCTGCCCAAATAACAGGCACTTGATTTCTTTGTCCGAAAACCGCCTTTCGCAGAAATTCGGAAGGCTGTCAAAGGACAACTCTGGGGAGAGTTCTGGCACAAGCCATCGGTTATCCACAGGGCCGGCGGGTTACCCAATGTTGTCCAAGTTGCGGGTACACCACGGAAGCGGGGGTGCGCACAGTGACGCAGGCATGGCAAGTCGTTGTCACGTCAAGGAAAAAGTGACCTTTCCACAGACGAGGGCGACCCTTATCTACTACTACTAATTTGAATAAGAAGAATAAGAAGACAGGAAGAGGACAAGCCTCGCCCGAAAAAAAAAGCCGCGAAAGGCCGCGCCGGTCCCCGGCGCCTCGGGCGAAAAACCGGGCACGGGTCGTCCTTGGGCCTCGCTAACATCGCCGGATGAGCTTCAAACCCCGGATCCTGATTGCCGAAGACGAATCGGGCATCGCCGACACGCTCCAGTACGTTTTGAGCAGCGACGGCTTCCAGCCGGTGTGGTGCGCCACGGCCGAAGAAGCCATCGCGCAGTTCGCGCAGGAACGCCCCGCGCTGGCCATCCTGGACATCGGATTGCCCGACCTGAACGGCTTCGAGCTCTTCAAACGCCTCCAGGCGCTGAATCAGTCGATGGGCGGCCCGGAGGTACCGATGGTGTTTTTGACGGCCCGCAGCGACGAAATAGACCGCGTGGTGGGCCTCGAACTGGGTGCCGACGACTACATCGCCAAGCCGTTCTCCCCCCGGGAGCTGGTCGCCCGGGTGCGAACCATCCTGCGGCGCAGTGCCAGAAATGGCTCAGGAAGCCCGCCAGCCGCCGCAGCGCCGATTCATGGGGTACCCCCTCAAAACGCGCCGGCGCCGCTTCCAGCGGCGCCGCAGACCCCTGCAACGCCCTTTTCTCTCGACAGCGAGCGCATGCAAATCCGTTACTACGGACGGCTTCTGGAACTCTCGCGCTACGAGTACGGCCTGCTGAAACTCATGGTCCAGCGGCCGGGGCGCGTGTTCACGCGCGACGAACTGCTCCAGCTCGTCTGGGACGACGCCAGCGACAGCTTCGACCGCACGGTCGACGCGCACATCAAGACGCTGCGCGCCAAGCTCAAGACCATCGCGCCCGAGGTGGAGCCGATCCGCACCCTGCGCGGCACCGGCTACGCGCTGCACGAAGATCTGCCTGCCAGCAGGGCATGACGCGGCGCACGCGGATCTTCATCGGCATCCTGCTGATCTACACGGCGGGCATCGCTTTCCTGCTGTACCGCGTCGTCTCCGACATCGACCCGCGCTACCGCGAGTCGGCCGAAGAATCACTGGTCGAAACCTCGCAGCTCATGGCCAGCCTGGTCGAGCAGGACGTGATTGCGGGCGCCATCAACACGGCGCGGCTGGAGCCGCTGTTTCGCAGCGTCTACACGCGCGAGTTTTCGGCCCAGATCTACAACCTGCACAAGAGCCGGGTCGAGCTGCGCGTGTACGTCACCGACCGCACGGGCCGCGTGATGTTCGATTCGCTCGGCCGCCACCTGGGCAACGACTACTCGCAGTGGAGCGACGTGAAGCGCACGCTCGGCGGCCTGTACGGCGCGCGCACCTCGCGCGACGTCGACGGCGACCCGCGCACCTCCGTGATGTACGTCGGCGCACCGATCCGCTGGAACGACGAGATCGTCGGCGTCGTCAGCGTCGGCAAACCGGTGCAGAGCTTCGGCCAGTTCGTCGAAGACGCACGCGTGCGCACCATCTGGGTCGGCGTCGGTTCGGCACTGGCGCTGCTGCTGCTCACCGTGATCGTTTCGGTCTGGCTGGTGCGGCCCTTCGGCTTGATCCGCGACTACTGGACCTGGGTGCGCGCGCAGCGCAGCCTGAGCCTGTCGCGCATGGCGCGGCGCGCGGTCGATGCGGTGCGCACCGGCTTCGGCGAAATGCGCGATGCGCTCACCGGGCGCAACTACGTGGCCGACTACGTGCAGACCTTCACGCACGAAGTGAAGAGCCCGCTCTCCGCAATCCGCGGTGCGGCCGAGCTGCTGCAGGAACCGCAGATGCCGCACGACCAGCGCGAACGTTTTCTGAAAAACATCGAACGCGAAACCCAGCGCATCCAGGAAATCGTCGACCGCATGATGGAGCTCACCGCACTCGAAACGCGGCGCACCCTCGACCGCACCGAACCGGTGGCGTTGGGCCCGTTGATCGAAGACATTGCGGGCAGCGCGCAACCCGCCGCGTCGCGGCGCGGCATCCGGCTCATCGTGAACATTCGGGAGCCCGCGCGCGTTGAAGGCGATCCGTTCCTGCTGCGCCGCGCGATCAGCAATCTGCTCGACAACGCGCTCGACTTTTCACCGCCCGACAGCGAGGTGCTGCTGACGCTGGAAACCACCTCGCGGCTCGCGCGCATCAACGTGCGCGACCATGGCCCGGGCATTCCGGACTACGCGCAGGACAAGGTCTTCGAGAAGTTCTATTCGCTCGCCCGGCCGCACAGCCAGAAGAAAAGCACGGGGCTCGGGCTGGCGTTCGTGAAGGAAATTGCGACCCTGCACCGGGGCCGCATCGACCTGGGCAATGCGACGCGCGGCGGCGCCGTGGCGACGCTCACGCTGCCGCTGCTGTCAACGCATCACTGACCGACCAGGGCGCGATACGCGTTGCGCGTTTCGGGGCTCACGGCTTCGAGCAACTGCTCGTACGAGGTCTGGTGCCGCGTCAGCATGCGCGCCGAGGCCACGGCCTTCGATTTGCAGAACCAATGGCAGGTGTGCTGCATCAGGAACAGCTCGGCCGACATCGTGAAGGCCTTCGATTTCGGCGAGCGCTCCGCCGCATTTTTCGCCACGCCCGCGATGCCGCGCGCGTGAATGCGCAGCGCTTCGCGCAGGTCGAAACTCGCGGACGGGAACAGCGTGGTGGCGAACGGCAAGGCCACCGGCAGCCGGCTCACGCGCGTGTCGGCTTCAGGCTCGCGCGCCAGGTCGGCGGCGAAGGTCTCGAACTGGGCGGCGAGCTTTTCCTCGGTGCTGTCGAGCAGGTGCCAGATCTGCTGGCGGCGCTCGGCGTCGTCTTCGCCGAGGCAGCGCAGGTAGCCCTGGGTCAGGCTCTCCATCAGCTTTTCGATCTGGTAGCGGCCCAGATGGCGACCGAGCAGCGCGATGCGCTGGCGCTGTTCCTTGGACTTCAGGATGTAGAAGCCGGCGGCAATGAGTGCCACCAGGGTGAGGATTTCCATGGATGCGAGAAAAGGGGAGAGAAGAGAAAAGACAAAAAAAATCGCGGGGGCCGCGGCACCGAGTGTAGGCACCGCGCGTCCCCCGCGTCTTTGGGCGATCTCGCCGCCGGCTAGCGGAAGAAATCGAGGATGCGGTTGCGTTCCTCAGGCGGCGGCGGCGCACCGATGGGCGCGCCCGTCAGCACCTCCACCGGCTGTATCGGCTGCTCGGTGCTTTCCAGGCCCAGGCTCGCCACGTTGTGGCCCGGCGTGAAGTCGTCGAAGTACCACTCGCCGTCGATGCTCACCACGCCGGCTGGCTCGGCCGGCAGCATCACGGGCACGCCGCGCAGCGCCGACTGCATGTAGCCGGTCCAGATCGGCAGGCTCAGGCTGCCGCCGGTTTCGCCGCGCACGCCGAGCTGGCGCGGCGTGTCGTAGCCGACCCAGGCGATGCCCACGCGCGTCGGCTGGAAGCCCGCGAACCAGGTGTCGAAAGAATCGTTGGTGGTGCCGGTCTTGCCGAAGAGGTCGTCACGCTTGAGCGCCTGGTAGGCCTTGAAGCCGGAGCCGCCCTTGACCACGCTCTGCAGCAGCGATTCCATGACGAAGGCGTTGCGCGCAGGAATGGCGCGGCGGCTTTCGTCGAGCGCCGGGGGCTCGGTTTCCATCAGCACCTTGTCCTTGAGGTCGGTGACGCGGGTCACGAGGTAGGGGTTCACGCGGTAGCCGCCGTTGGCGAACACCGAATAGCCCACCGCCATCTGCATCGGCGTGACCGAGCCGGCGCCCAGGCCCATCGGCAGGTTGGCCGGGTGCTTGTCCTTGTCGAAGCCGAACTTGGTGACCCAGTCTTGCGCGTAGGGCGCGCCGATCGACTGCAGCACGCGCAGCGTGACCAGGTTCTTCGACTTCATGAGCGCATTGCGCAGCGGCATCGGGCCTTCGAAGGTGCCGTCGAAGTTCTTCGGGTCCCAGGGCTGGCCGCCGTTGACGCCGGCATCGAAGACCAGCGGCGCGTCGTTCACCACGGTGGCGGGCGTGAAGCCTTTTTCGAGCGCGGCCGAATAGATGAAGGGCTTGAAGCTCGAGCCCGGCTGGCGCCAGGCCTGCGACACGTGGTTGAACTTGTTCTTGCCGAAGTCGAAGCCGCCGACCAGCGCGGTGATGGCGCCGCTGCGCGGGTCCATGGCGATGAAGGCGCCCTCCACTTCGGGCAGCTGCGTGATTTCCCAGGTGTTCTTCGGCGTCTTGGCGACGCGGATCACGGCGCCGCGGCGGATCTTGATGTTCGGCGCTGCCTTCGCGGCCAGGCCGGATTGCGCGGGCCTGAGGCCCTCGCCCGAGATTTCGAAGGCTTCGCCGTTGGCGCGCACCACGGTCACTTCCTTGGCGCTGGCTTCCAGCACCACGGCCGAGATCACGTCGCCGTTGTCGGGATGTTCGGCCAGCGCTTCGTCGACGGCCTCGTCGATTTCCTTCTGGCCGCTGGCCGGCAGGTCGACGAACTTCTCGGGGCCGCGGTACACCTGACGGCGCTCGTAATCCATGATGCCCTTGCGCAGCGACTTGTACGCCGCCGCCTGGTCGGCCGCGACCAGCGAGGTGTAGACCTTCATGCCGCTGGTGTAGATGCTGTCGCCGTACTGCGCGTACATCATCTGGCGCACCGTTTCGGCCACGTACTCGGCATGCAGTCGGTTCGGGTCGGCGGCGTCGCGCAGGTGCAGTTCTTCCTTCTTGGCCTCGGCCGCCTGCTCGGCGGTGATGAAGCCGGTTTCGTGCATGCGGTCGATCACGTAGAGCTGGCGCGCCCGCGCACGGCGCGGGTTGGCCACGGGGTTGTTGGCGCCGGGCGCCTTCGGCAGGCCGGCGAGCATGGCGGCCTCGGCGATCGTCACCTGCTGCAGCGGCTTGCCGAAGTAGGCCTCGGAGGCGGCGGCAAAACCGTAGGCGCGGTTGCCCAGGTAGATCTGGTTCAGGTAGATCTCGAGGATCTGGTCTTTGGAGAGCTGCTGCTCGAGCCGGAAGGCCAGCACGATCTCCGAGGCCTTGCGGCTCAGCGTGCGCTCCGAGCTCAGGTAGACGTTGCGCGCCACCTGCATCGTGATGGTCGAGGCGCCCTGCTTGCGTCCGCCCTTGAAGCTGGCCACGGCCGCGCGCGCGAAGCCCTTGTAGTCCACGCCGCCGTGGTCGTAGAAGCGCGCGTCTTCCACGGCCAGCACGGCGTCTTTCATGACCTTCGGAATGTTCGCGAAGGGCGTGAGGTTGCGGCGCTCTTCGCCGAACTCGCCGATCAGCGTGCCTTCGGTGGTGTACACGCGCAGCGGCAGCTTGGGCCGGTAGTCGGCCAGCTCGGAAATGTCGGGCAGCTTCGGGTAGATGGCGACCACCCCCACGATGGCGGCGCCCAGCAGCACGACGGCGCCGGCACCGGCCACGACGGCGCTCCAGCCGGCGATGCGTTTCCAGGGGAGCTGGCGCAGCGCACCGGCGGGTTGGGACGAACGAGGTTCTTGGGACATTGGGATGGGGCCAGGGGGCTAGCGAAGAGGTTGGAGCCGTGGCGCGCGCGGGCGTTCCGTCACCCGGGTGTCGAGCGCGCCGCGCCGCACGCCTTCCAGCGCGCAGTGCATGGCATCGAAATACTTGTCGTGGTCGTAGGCGATGAGCAGCAGGTCCACCCCGGCGTCGAGTGCGCCCAGGGTGGCGTTGCAAAGACCTCGGTTGTAGGCCCCGCCCATCGTGAGGTCGTCGGTGACGAGCAGGCCCTGAAAGCCCCATTCGCCTCGAATCACCTGCTGCACGATTTTGCGTGAGAAAGAGACCGGCGCGTCCGCGTCGAGTTCCCCAAGGATGACATGGGCCAGCATGATCGCGGCATCCGAATGTTTCGACACGTCTTGAAACGGCTTCCAGTCGTGCGCGGCGAGTCGGGCCACGGGCGTGCGCAGTTCGGCGCCCACATGGTGCGTGTCTTCGGTCACGCCGGCCAGGCCGGGAAAGTGCTTGAGCGTGCCGCGCACGCCAGCCGATTCAAGGCCTTGCTCGTAAGCGAGCGCCACCTGCGCGGTGATGTCGGGGTCGCTCGAAATGGCGCGTTCCTCGATGCGGGTGTGCAGGTCCCAGCGGCCTGGGGCGCGGCCGGGACGCAGGTCGACCACGGGGCTGAAGTTCAGGGTGATGCCCAGCGCGGCGAGCGCCCCGCCCTGCTGCGCGCCGTAGGCGCGGGCACGTTGCAACAGTTCGTGTGCGGGCACGTCGGCGTCGAGCAGGCTGGCGAGCGCCGGCTGGTGCGGCACCATGGGCGACAGGCGCGACACGCCGCCGCCCTCCTGGTCGGTCGCCACCACCAGCGGCGGCAGTCCGGCCGCCTGTCGCAGCGCCTGCAGGCTGGCAATTTCCGCGCGCAGCGTGTCGGCGCTGCGGCCCTTCACATTGCGGCCGGTGACGAAGATGCCACCGATCAGGCCCCGGCGGGCCAGCTCGTGCAGGTCGTTCGCGTCGTCATAACCGACGATGAAGCGCGCGCCGAGTGCCTCGGCCACCGGGCCCGAAGCCGCGTTCACTTCCAGCCGGTGCTGGCGCGAGGCCAGCTCGTGGCCGAGTGCCGTCAATGTCGCGCCGACCGTCAAGGCCAGCGCCACGACACGGCGTGCGCCGCGCGCGCTGCGCCAGGCGATCGCGCCGCTGGCGCACAGCGCGGCGAGCAGCAGCGGCAGTTCTTCCTCGCGCAGGAAGCGCAGGTGCGGGTCCTTCAGGTGCCAGGCCCAGGCGCACAGCACGGCCAGCACCAGCCAGCCGAGCACGCCGGGGATGGCGCGCAGCAGTTTCATGCGTCCACCGTGGCTGTCGAGGTGACAGGCGCAGCCTCGTTGCGGCGCGACAGCGCATACCAGTCGACCTTGCGCGTCACGAGCATCAGCGTGGCCAGCATGCCGAAGATCAGCAGCGCGCCCAGCAGCAGCGCGTTGCTTTCCGAGGCCAGCAGGCCGTACAGCGCGCCGTACAAAAGCGCGACAAAGGCCGCGAACGACAAGCCGCGTTGCCAGCCGCCGAGCACCGCGCTGAAGTACACGGCCAGCAGCGCCACGCTGGCACCGGCCGCGCCCGCGTAGGCGAAGTGGAAGGCGAACTTTTCCGACAGCGCGAGCAGCAGCAAAAAGAACAGCGCAATCGACAGGCCCACCAGCCCGTACTGCACCGGATGCAGGCGCAGCTTGCGGAACAGCTCGAACATGAAGGCCGCCATCAGCACCAGGCCGATGAATAGTGCGCCGTATTTGCCGGCGCGCGTGCTCATCGAATACACGTTGACCGGCTGCGCGAGCGACACGTCGAAGGTCTGCAGCGGGCCCGAGACATGGCGCGGCGTGGACGCCGTGCGCACGACGGCCGCCGCGGCGTTCTGCGCGGCATCGCCTTCACCGCCCGCCAGGCCGGCGCGCACCTGTTCGCGCGCCGTGGTCACGAGCGAAGACACGCGCCAGTGCGCGTCGAAGCCCTGCGGCGTCACCTGGCGCTGCGTGGCGAGGAAGCGACCGCCGAAGCTGGGGTGTGCCCACGGCGATTTCAGGTGCGCGGTGGTTTCCTCGGCGATCGGCACCATCGAGAGCGTGTCCTGGCCCACCAGCGAGAGCTTCATGTCGAAGGCGAGCGGCTTGCCCGTCTGCCATGCGGCGAGCGCGGCGCCCGAGAGCGGCGCGTGGATGCCGTCGGCGTACGTGGCGTGGTCGGGCAGGCCGGGCACGCGCTGGCGAAAGCGCAGCGCTTCGCCTTCGATCGTGAGCGCGGGCGAGCCGTCGAGGCCGCGCAGGTCGCTCACGTGAAAGGCGACGAGCGGCGCGCGGAACTCGATCGACGAATCGCTTTCGCTGTGCGGCACGGACCGCGGGTCGAAGCCCGCGAAGCCGCCGTCGAGTGCGGCCGTCAGCGTGTAGAACGGAATGCGGAAGATGCCGCGGTAGCGCTCCTGCGTGGCCATGCTGCCGTCGATGTTCAGCTTGTCGGGGAACACGGCGTGCGTCATCTCCTTGCTCTGCGGGGCCTGGCCGATCACCTTGCCTTGCGCGTCGCGCAGCGGCTCCATCCAGCGCTCCACATACGGCACCAGCAGCACGGGTCCGACCATGGTTTGCGGCCCGGCGTAAGACTCGGCAAGTTCGTGCGCGGCCTCCCGCTGGCTCTCGCCGCGGGCGCGGTTCAGGTCGTCGATCCGCGCCAGCGGAATGCACAGCACCAGCAGCAGGAAGAACAGGCCGGCCACCTTGACCAGCACCGAGGCCTGCAGGGCCTTCAACAGTTGAAGCATGGGTTTCTCCCCTCTTTTTCGGGTTTTTTCGTGATGAGGCGCCGATGCTCTGCGCCCGACCCGAAGGCCGTATGAAGCCGCCGCGCGGCGCACTTCACACAGACTTCACACAGCGGCGCATTCGGTTGTGGCGACTTCAACGCGCCTTCCAACTGCCTTCTCGCACGCTCACGACAGTGAGGGCTGTGCAAGTTCGCACGCAGAAGGACACCCGCCATGGACACCCCCACCACCCCACGCCCCGGCCGTTGGCTCTGGCTCGCCACCGTGAGCCTGGCGACCGTGGGTTTCATCGCCATGGGCGCCCGCCCGGCCCACGCGCAGGAAGCGCCCGCCGGTCCGCGCCTGAAGACCGAGAGCCCGTATTTCTTCGTCAAGAGCGACGACCCCTCGGTCGACCGCCTGCCGCTGAAGGGCACGGAGGTCTCGGTCAAGATTTCGGGCGTGATCGCCGACGTCACGGTCACGCAGACCTACCGCAACGAAGGCCAGCGCGCCATCGAGGCGAAGTACGTGTTCCCCGGTTCCACCAAGGCGGCGGTGAGCGGCCTCAACGTGCGCCTGGCCGACCGGCTCATCACGGCGCAGATCCGCGAGAAGCAGCAGGCGAAGATCGAATACGACACGGCCAAGAAGGAAGGCAAGACCGCCGCGCTGCTCGAGCAGCACCTGCCCAACGTGTTCCAGATGAACGTCGCCAACATCCTGCCGGGCGACGACGTGAAGGTCGAGCTGCGCTACACCGAGCTGCTGGTGCCGCAGTCGGGCAACTACCAGTTCGTGTTCCCGACCGTGGTCGGCCCGCGCTACAACTCGCCGCAGTCGGAGAACGCGCAAGCCACCTGGCCGGCGCAGCCCACGCTGCGCGCCGGCGTGGCACCGAGCACGAGCTTCAAGCTCACGGCGAGCATTGACACGCCGATGGGCCTGAAGGAAATCCGCTCGGCCACGCACACGATCGACGTGAAGAAGCGCGACGAAGACCAGCACGCGGACATCACGCTGAGCGCCGACGGCCGCCCCGCCGACAACCGCGACTTCGTGCTCGACTACCGCCTGGCGGGCGAGAAGATCGAGTCGGGCCTCATGCTCTACAAGGGCCAGGGCGAGAACGCAGAAAACTTCTTCCTCGCCATGATCGAGCCGCCGAAGGCCGTGGCCGCCAGCGCCATCTCGCCGCGCGACTACATCTTCGTGGTCGACATCTCGGGCTCGATGCACGGCTTTCCGCTGGACACCGCCAAGACCGTGCTCGAACGCCTGATCGGCGGGCTGCGCCCCAGCGACACCTTCAACGTGCTGCTGTTCTCGGGCAGCAACAAGATGCTGTCGCCCCAGTCGGTGCCGGCCACGCGCGCCAACATCGAGCAGGCGCTCGCCACCATCAAGAACTACAGCGGCAGCGGCAGCACCGAGCTGATTCCGGCGCTCAAGCGCGTGTACGCCGAACCCAAGGCCGCGAACGTGTCGCGCAGCGTGGTGGTGGTGACCGACGGCTACGTGACGGTCGAGCGCGAAGCCTTCGAGCTGGTGCGCAACAACCTGTCGAAGGCCAACGTGTTCGCCTTCGGCATCGGCTCGTCGGTGAACCGCAGCCTCATGGAAGGCATTGCACGCGCCGGCATGGGCGAGCCTTTCATCATCACCGACCCGGTGCAGGCACCCGAGCAGGCCGCGCGCTTTCGTCGCATGGTGGAGTCGCCCGTGCTCACGAACGTGAAGGCCACCTTCGGCGGCCTCGACGTGTACGACGTGGAGCCGCAGGCGCTGCCCGACGTGCTGGGCGAGCGCCCAGTGATCGTGTTCGGCAAGTGGCGTGGTGAGGCCAAAGGCCGCGTGATCATCGAAGGCCAGAGCGCCACCGGCCCGTACCGCGAGGAAGTGCGCATCACGCCGCAGACGCGCCAGGACACCGCCGCGCTGCGCACGCTGTGGGCACGCCACCGCATCCAGGGCCTGAGCGACCAGGAAGCGCTCGAAGGCAGCGCCGCCTTCAAGGACCGCATCACCGAGCTGGGCCTGAAGTACAGCCTGCTCACGCAATACACCAGCTTCATCGCGGTGGACAAGGTGGTGCGCAACGTCGCGCCGCAGAACAGCGTGGACGTGAACCAGCCGCTGCCGATGCCGCAGGGCGTGAGCGACCTGGCGCTGGGTGCCGAGGTGCCGAGCACGCCGGAGCCGGAAACGCTGGGCGCGATCGCCGTCGTGCTGTCGATGCTGGCCATGCTGCGCCGCCGCGCGCGGCGCAACGACCCGCGCCGCTTCACGGCTTGAACAGGACGCACGACCATGTCTCTGGCAACCCTGGCCCATCACCATCCGCGCGTCGTGGACTGGGCCATCCGCATCGACCGCACGCCGGCCTTCGGCTGGCTCGCACTGCAGTGCGCCGCGCTCGCGCCCACCTGGGTCTGGATGGCCCGCCGCCTGCAGGACGGTTCCGACGATCCGCTGGGGCTCGTGGCGCTGGTCGCCCTGGCGGCGCTCGCCTGGCAGTGCCGGCGCGAGCTGCGCGCCTCGCCGCGCCTGGGCTGGCTCGCGCTGGCCGGCATCGGCACCGTGCTCGCCACGCTGCTGCGCACGGGCGGGGGCGGCCTGCCCGCGCTGCCGCCGCTGGCGTCGGGCCTGGTGGCGGTGCTGTCGCTCGCGGCGGGGCTGCTGGCCTTCCTGCCGCGCGGCGTGGCGGCGCTGCCGGTGGCCGGGCTGTCGGTGCTGGCGCTGCCGCTGCTGTCGTCGCTGCAGTTCTACGCGGGCTACCCGCTGCGCGTGG
Source organism: Variovorax sp. YR752 (assembly GCF_943372545.1). Taxonomy (NCBI): domain Bacteria; kingdom Pseudomonadati; phylum Pseudomonadota; class Betaproteobacteria; order Burkholderiales; family Comamonadaceae; genus Variovorax; species Variovorax sp. YR752. The sequence continues at coordinate 30,651 of NZ_CALRZC010000077.1, forward strand.
TGACGGCGGAGGCCAGCCGCTGGCTGCTCGCGCCCGGCTTTGACGTGGCGCGCGAAGGCGCGACGCTGATGGTCGACGGCCGCCTGGTGATCGTCGACGCGCCCTGCTCGGGCGTGCAGATGGTGTGGCTGGGCTATTTCACGGCCTGCGCCGTCGCGCTGTGGGCGCGGCGCGGCGACCGCGCCTTCCTGCGCCGCCTGCCGGCGGTCGGCCTGCTGGTGCTGGCCGGCAACATCGTGCGCAACAGCGTGCTGATTGCCTTTGAAGGCGCCGGCCACGCGCTTGCGCCGTGGGCGCACAACGCGCTGGGGCTGGTGCTGCTGGCCATGGTGTGCGGCGCCATCGCGCGCCTGATGGTGCCGGCGCGCGTGGCGCCCCGCATCGACCTTGAACGCCCGACGCCGGGCCTGATCACCGCCGAAGGAGGCCGCCGTGTCGATACCGTTTGTTGAGCGCTGGTTCGCCAACCATTTCATCAACCGCGTGGGCCACAAGAGCGCCTTCGCGCTGGCGATGCTGCTGTGCGTGCTCTGGTCGGCCGCCGCGGCGCTGCGCGCGCCGACGGCCGAAGCCGACGCCGTGGGTTCCCACGAATGGCCGAGCCAGTGGGACGGCGTGCCGCTGCGTCCGTTGGCGCTGAGCGAGGTCGAGCAGCGCTTTGCCGATCGCTTCCCGGGCGCCATCGGCCGCATGACCGACGGCCACCAGACGCTGGTGATGCGCGCCGTGAACCGGCCCACGCGCATGCTGCATCCGGCCGCCGACTGCTACCGCGCGCTGGGCTACCGCATCGAGCAGGCGCGGCTGGAACGCGACGCGCAGGAGCGGATGTGGCGCTGTTTTGTGGCGCAACGGCACGGTACGGCAAATTTCCGCGTCTGCGAGCGCATCGTCGATGCCCAAGGCACGGCTTTCACCGACACTTCGGCTTGGTACTGGGCGGCGGCCAGCGGCCAGTCGCATGGTCCATGGCAAGCTGTCACCGTGGCAAGACCGATGTGATGAGAACGCGTTTGTGAAGAAGACCCTGAGATTCGTGATTTACGGGCTGCTGGCCCTGGTGCTGTCTGCGGCAGCAGCTATCTTTCTGATAGTAAAAATCGCCCTCGCGCCGGCGGCGGGCGAGTGGCGCACCACGGTCAAGGCCGGCCCGCTCGACTTCGAGGTCGGCGTGCCGACCGCGGTGCGGCTGGCCACCTCGTCGTGGTTCGCGCCGCGGCTGAACGGCCATGCGCTGGACACCCGCTTCGGCACCGTGCATTTCACCTGGGACGACAAGACCGGCCAGCAGCAGATGCGCTGCGCGCCGTGCAGCGCCGACGTGCCCGCGCTCGGCACGCAGCCCATCAAGGTCGAGCGGCTGGTGGCCACCGTGCGGCGCGACGGCAACACGCTGGCCGGCACCTTCGAGGCCACGCCCGAGGCGGCCAACGGCAACGCCCTGCTCCAGGGCACCTGGACCGGCCGCCTCGCGCCGAAGAACCTGCAGCTCGACGTCCGCGTGCAGGACGCGCCCATCGCCCGCTGGTACGCCGTGCTGGTGCCGGCGCTGCCCGAGCTGCAGCGCGCCCGCATCGGCGGCACGCTGGCGCTGCAGGCGCAGCTGCTGCTGCCCGACGCCACCTTCGCGGTGCAGCCGGCCATCAGCCAGTTCACCGTCGAGGGGCTGGGCACCGAGGCCATGCTGGGCGCGCGCACCAGCTGCGGCCCGTCGGGCAAGCTGGCCAACGACAGCTGGCTGGCGCGCGCCGTCATCGCGGCGGAAGACCAGCGCTTCTTCAGCCACGCCGGCTACGACCTGACCGAAATCCTCGCCTCGATCGACCACAACCAGAAGCCCGGCCAGACCCGGCGCGGCGGCAGCACGCTCACGCAGCAGCTGGCCAAGCTGCTGGTCACCGGCAGCGACCGCACGGCCGAGCGCAAGCTGCGCGAGCTGCTCTACGCGGTCGAGATGGAGCAGACGCTGGGCAAGGCCCGCATCCTGCAGCTGTACCTGGACAACGCCCCGTGGGGCGGCAACCTCTGCGGCGGCGAGGCCGCGGCGCGGCGCTACTTCAAGCGCAGCGCGCGCACGCTCGAACCGGCGCAAGCCGTCTGGCTCGCGGCCATGCTGCACAAGCCGCAGGCCGTGCTGGAGCAGTGGCGGCGCGACGGCCAGATCGATCCCGACCGCACCAAGTGGGTGGCCGAGAGCGTGCGCGGCATCAGCCGCAACCAGCGCGAGGTGCTGCTCAAGAACGTGGCCGCCGCCAAATACGCACCGCCGGAAGCCGTGCAATGAGCATCGCCCCGCACGACATCGAAGCCATCGAGCGCGCCACCGTCGCGGCGGTGGCACCCGAAGCCTGCGAGGAACTCGACGGCTGGCTGCTGCCCTTCGACCGCGGCACCGTCAAGCGCGCGCGCTCCGCCGTGCCGCTGCACCGCGAGGCGGTCGAGCCCGCCACGCTCGACCGCATCGAAGACCGCTGCGACAGCCGCCAGGTCGCGCCCGCGCTGCGGCTGGCCGACGCCGCCTGCTTCGACACGCTGCGCGCCGAACTCGCGCGCCGGCACTACATGGCCGACAACCCGACCTGCGTGCAGACCGGCTCGGCGCGGCGCATGCGTGACCTCGTCGCGGCGGATGTGCGACTGGCCGATGTCGATGCGTCGCCCGACCCGGCCTGGGCCGCGCTGTTCCTCGGCGAAGGCTTCGATCCGGTCGACGGCGTGCACCGCGTGCGTTCGCTGTCGCGCGCCACGGGCTCGCTCTTTGCCAGCGTGCGCGAAAACGGCGCCACCGTGGCGGCTGGCGCCATGGCCTTCGGCCACGGCTGGGCCAGCGTGCACGGCATGCGCACCGAACAGTCGCAACGCGGGCGCGGCCTGGCCGGGCGCGTGCTCGCCGGCCTGGCGCAGGCGGCGCTGGCGCGCGGGGTCGAGCGCGTGTTCCTGCAGGTCGATGCGCAGAACCAGCCGGCGCTGGCCCTGTACCGCCGCGCGGGCTTCGAGACCCGCTGGCAGTACTGTTATTGGCAGCGCCAGCAGTGGCCGCGCTGAGCTGAACCCCACCGGCAGTGGGCACCCCCACCGGTGGCGCGGTCGGGGCTTTGGTGCCACCATGGGCGGCATGACGAACGTTCATGCCCACCACCACCCCACCGATCCCGTCGCCATCCCGCGCGGCATCGACCACATCGTGGCCGGTGTTTCCACCAGTGACGGCGACGGCGTCAAACTCACCCGCGTGCTGCAGCAGCCGCTGCAGAAGCGGCTCGACCCCTACCTGATGCTCGATGCCTTCGGCAGCGACAACGCGGGCGATTACATCGGCGGCTTT
>NZ_CALRZC010000078.1:0-32287 GCF_943372545.1 Variovorax sp. YR752
GCCCACCGCCACCCACAGCGCGGCCGGGTCGCTTGAACGCAGCACCGCGGCACGCCCGATCGCCTGGGCCGCCATGCAGGCGATCACCACCACGTAGAACCCGACCGGAATGCGCAGCGCGACCGGCAGGCCGCCCTGCCACAAGAAGGCGTACATGCCCGCGCCGATCAGCAGCGTGGCCGCCAGCGCGCGGGGCCGCGGGAACAGGCCAACGCCGATGCGGAACAGCGCGATGTACGCCAGGTGCGCGAGCAGGAAGCACACAAGCCCGGGCACGAAGAGGTTCGCCGGCCCCATCAGCAGCACGTCGCCTGCGAGTGAGGCGACCAGGCCGGCGAGCAGCAATGCATCGAAGCGCGTCACGCCGCCGGCCTGCTGTTGCGCGCGGCGGGCCGCGAAGACGATCGCGATCGCCAAAGCCAGCGGCTTGCAGGCGAGGTGCAGCCAGCCGATGCCCAGCGCCGCGCTCGCCGTGGCCAGCGCGGCCGCCTCGACCAGCAACACCTCGGTGACCGAGAGCCGACCCTGCAGCACCGCGCCGACCGCCCACAGACCGGCCGTGAGCGCGGCCAGCCAGACGGCGGCCTGCGGCAGCGGCAGGGCGTCGGAGAACCAAAGGAACACGGTCACTGCGGCCAGCAGCCCGAGGAACTGCAGGCCGGCGAACCATTGCACGCCACGGCTCACCGCGGGCTCGTAGCGCGCTATCTGCGCGATGTCGAAAGCAGGCTTCGGGTAGCGCGCCGCCACGTCGTCGGGGCGCCAGCCGGGCGGCTTGAACCACACGCGCAGCTTGTCGGACCAGCGGCGCGCGCGCCACGAATCGCGCGCCAGCGCCCAGTACACCTCGGCGTTGGCCCACAGCGGGTCCCAGCTTTTCAGCTCGCCGCGCGTGCCGTAGACGCAGCGTTCGTCCTCCTCGCGGAAGGTGCCGAAGAGGCGGTCCCACACGATCAGCACGCCGCCGTAGTTGCGGTCGAGGTACGTGTCGTTCACCGCGTGGTGCACGCGGTGGTTCGAGGGCGAGCAGAACCAGCGGTCGAACCAGCCCAGCTTGCCGACCTGCTCGGTGTGCACCCAGAACTGGTAGAGCAGGTCGATGAGCGCCACCACGCCGAACACCAGCGGCGGCACGCCGGCCACGGCCATCGGCAGGTAGAAGACCCAGCCCAGCAGCGCGCCGCTCGAGGTCTGGCGCAGCGCGGTGGACAGGTTGTAGTGCTGGCTCTGGTGATGCACCACGTGCGCCGCCCACAGCACGGCCGACTCGTGGCCCATGCGGTGCAGCCAGTAGTAGCAGAAGTCGTAGAACACCAGCGCCAGCAGCCAGCCGTACCAGGTGGTCCAGAACTCGCGCGCCGCATCTTGCGGAAAGAGCGCAACTGCCGCGTACACGGCCGTGTAGATGCCGATGCGCAGCAGCCCCGTGAGCACCGCGCTGATCTGGCTCAGCATGCCCAGCCCGATGCTGTTCACGGCGTCGGCCAGGCGGTAGGTGTCCTGCCCGGTGCCGCGACGGGCGCGTGCGCGGCCGACCGCGAACTCGATCGCGATCAGCAAAAAGAACACGGGGGACGCGAGAACGATGATCTGGCCAGGGCGCATCGTGCGATTGTGGCGTTGCCCTGCGGCCACGCGTCACCGGGATGTCACGGAGTCGCCATCGTGCGGTCACGCGCGGCTGCGAACCTATCGGACCATGCAACGCGACGACGCTTTCCTTCGCGCCTGGCGCGACACCGCGATCCAGCCTCCCGAGCCGGAGGACGACGATGCGGCGCGTCCGGCGCTGCGCTATCGCACCCTCTGGATCTCCGACCTGCACCTGGGCACGCCCGGTTGCCAGGCGCGGGCACTGCTCGACTTCCTGAAGTACACCGAGTGCGAGACGCTGTTTTTGGTCGGCGACATCATCGACGGCTGGCAGCTCAAGCGCCACTGGTACTGGCCGCAGGCGCACAACGACGTGATCCAGAAGCTGTTGCGCAAGGCGCGCAAGGGCACGCGCGTGATCTTCATTCCGGGCAACCACGACGAGTTCGCCCGCAAGTACCTCAACCACAACTTCGGCGGCATCGACGTGGCCGACGAATGGATTCACGAAACCGCCGACGGCCGCAAGCTGTGGATCATCCACGGCGACCTGTTCGACGGCGTGATCCAGTGCGCCAAGTGGCTGGCTTACGTGGGCGACTCGCTCTATGAATTCACGCTCAAGCTCAACCGGCATCTCAACTCGCTGCGCGCGCGCATGGGGCTGCCGTACTGGTCGCTGTCGAAGTACCTCAAGGGCAAGGTCAAGCGCGCCGTGAGCTACGTGGGCGACTTCGAGAACGCCGTGGCCCGCGAGGCCCGCAACCGCGGCGCGCAGGGCGTGGTCTGCGGCCACATCCACCACGCTGAGATGCGTGACATCGACGGCATCCTGTACTGCAACGACGGTGACTGGGTGGAAAGCCTCACCGCGCTGGCCGAGCATGCCGACGGGACGCTCGAGATCATCGACTGGGCGCAGCACATGCCGGTCGGGACGCAAGCGGTGCCGGCGCGCGAAGCGGTCGCGGCCTGAACCGTGCCCTGAATGCGGCGCCGCGATAGCGCGGCGCTTCGGACGCGTGAATTTTCGACGCTCTTGCGTGTCAGTTTCTGCAGAGCAGGTCGTTTGACCATTGTTTGCGAATGTGCGGGTCGAGTGTGGCCCAGACTTTTTGGATTGCCATCCACCAGGTCTGTCGCACATGCCCCAAACCCTTTCTGTCACCAGCACAGCCATCCCCTCGGTTCTGGGGCATCCCGCACTGATGCCTGTTCGGCTTTCTGGCCGCGAGGGCGTGAATGGCCTGTTTGCGTACGAACTCCTTCTCAAGACTCCAGACGCACTGAACCTCGGCGCGAGCGAAGCGGCTGATTTCAATCTCGATGGGTTCATCGGACACGAGATCACGTGTGCGATCGAACTGGATGGCTCCGGAGAATTTCTGGCCGGTGTCGTTGGCCCCAGCAACAGCGGCATCGGCGCCGGGACTCGGCAGATCAGTGGCATCGTGACGGACGCTGTCATGGAAGGAGAGGCAGGACGTCATGTCGTCTATCGCTTCGTCATTCGACCCTGGCTGCATCTGGCAACGCTCAATTGCGATTGCAAGATCTATCAGGATCAGACCGTCGTCAACACGCTCGATCAGGTGTTGGGCAACTACTCGTTTCCCGTGGAAAAGCGGCTGTACGAGACCTATCCGATTCGCGACTACTGCGTGCAATGGAACGAAAGCGACTTCGAGTTCTTCGAGCGCTTGTGCCAGGAGTACGGCATCAGCTACCACTTCGAGCACAGCGACGGTGCCCATCGCCTGGTCTTGTCGGATGCGATGGCCGCCTACCGGGAGTGCCCCAGCGCCGCCTACGCAAACGTCGAGTTTCATACCCCGGGCTACAAGACCGACGCCGAATACATCCACCAATTTGCCCCGCACAACCAGCTCACCAGCGGTGCATACGTCACGAGAGACTACGACTACACGCGCAGCAAAGCTCAGTTGATCGGCCAGAACAGCGCGCCGCGTCCGACGAGCCAAGCCACCGGCGAGGTGTACCAGTACCACGCAAGTCTCGGCGGCAGTCATTTTGTGCAACCGGAAGCTGGCGACGCGGGTCCCAATGATCCATCCACCGAGGCACGCGCCTTCGCCCGTCTGCGCATGCAGCATCTGCGCACCCACGGCGCTCGTGCGCATGCCACAGGCAACCTGCGAGGCATGGTGCCGGGTTGCACGTTTCGCATGCATGAGCACCCTCGAGAGAGTGCCAACGCCGAATATTTGATTCTGCAGACGGACTTCGTGATCGAGGACGTTGGGCAAGACAGCCAGGTCAAGGACGCGCCCTCCGGCCGCGCGCAGCGCTGGACGGTGCAGGTCGAATTCACGGCGCATCCGATCAGCGAGGCTTTGCGCCCCGCGCTCACGCGTCCCAAGCCCAAGACGGGTGGCCCGCAGAACGCGGTCGTCGTCGGCCCCGCCGGCCAGAACATTTGGACCGATGAATACGGGCGCATCAAGGTCCAGTTTCCCTGGGATCGGGATGGTCAGTTCGACCAGAACAGTTCTTGCAAGGTTCGCGTGAGCGCGGCATGGGCGGGCAATCAGCTCGGCGCGATGCACGTACCGCGCATTGGCCAAGAGGTTGTCATCGAATTCTTCGGCGGCGACCCCGACCTGCCCATCTGCACAGGTCGGGTCTACAACCAGATGAACCTGCCACCGTTCAAGCTGCCCGATCAAGCCGCGCTGTCAGGGTTCCGTTCGCGCGAACTCGTCAGCGGCGGCGGTAACGCTTCCTCGGGGCGCAGCAACCAGCTGGTTCTAGACGACACGGCCGGGAAGATCCAGACGCAGTTGAAGAGCGACCACCAATCGAGTTCATTGAGCCTGGGATTCATCACCCGCGTTGAAGACAACGCGGGCCGCAAGGATCCGCGAGGCCAGGGCTATGAGTTGCGCACTGATGGCCATGGCGTCATGCGTGCTGCCGACGGCATGCTCATCACCACCGAGGCTCGTATGGATGCCGCAGGGTATGCCAAAGACCTGGGAGAAGCCATCTCACGCCTCACGCTGGCCCGCGATCTGATTGAAGGCCAGTCCGACGCGGCCCGCACCAGCGAAGCCCAGGTCAAAGGCGACCAGGATGCCGTGGCCAAGGCCCTCAAGAAGCAGAACGACACCATCAAGGGCATTGGCGGCAACCCGCAAGAAGGCCAGTTTCCAGAACTGGTCGATCCCCATCTCGTGCTCGCCAGCCCGAGCGGTGTCGCCGTTACCTCGGGCGGCTCCACGCACATCGCCAGCGTCGAGCACACGCAGGTCACCAGCTCCAAGCACACCAGTATCAACAGCGGCGGCAGCCTGATCGCGGTTGCGCTGGAGGCATTCAAGGTCTATGCCATGCAGAACGGCATGGAGGTGATTGCTGCCCAGGCCGACATCGAGATCAAGGCGCTGAAGAACTCCATCAGGATGATGGCTAAGGACAGGATCGAGCTGACCGCCGACATCATCAACATCACTGCGAAGACCCGGCTGACTATCAATGGCGGTGGCAGCTACGGCGAGTACAGCTCGGGAAATATCACCAAGGGAACTACCGGAAAGTACACCAACCATGCCACTGTTCACAGCAACATCCCGGGGGACTCGAAACCCACCCGGCCCGTGAACGGCGAGGCCTGTGCTACCAAGGAACACGCTGCGGACAACGGCGGCAACGCGGTGTCACGTTGATGGCCGACGACATCGGCAATGAAGGGCAAACGGCCCATTGCGAAGAACTGCTCGAAGCGTTGATTCAAGGCTGGGGTTCTCTGACCGTGCATCCGTCCAGGAATTCCGGGGATGCACCCCACGTCAAGAAAGAACCACGTCCCCAGCGTGCCTACCTGCTGTTCAACCGCTGGGAAGGCAACCCGCTGGCGCAAGAACTGAGCGAGCAGTTTCCCAAATGGGGGCGCGACCGCGTCAGCGTGCCCGACAGCTACTTTGAGCACCGCGAAGAGCGCGCGCCTTGTTTGCTGGAATTGCCCGACGAGTTGGTTGTTCCCGTCCCCGGGGTCAAAACCCGAGAATTCCGCGCAGGGTTGGTGCGCTGTCTGGAGGTCACAGCGCGGGAGGTGAATGCACGTGTCACGAAGCAAGACTTCTGCGGTGTGGTCATCAGTCCCGAATCGGAGCAGACGATCACCCGGCATTGGGTTGGCTTGGGCGATCAGCGGCCACCCTACAAAGAAGACCGCGTGCTGTTTCGCTATCACGATCCGCGCGTCATGCAGCGTGTCTGGCCCGCGCTAAGCCCTTCGCAGCAAAGCCGCTGGCTCGGGCCGGTCTCGCAATGGTGGTCGCTGGTGCAACCTTGGGGCCCATTCGGCGATAAGCCCGCGCCTGCCCAGTGGTTTCGTGCCAAAGCGCCGGTGCTGCCCCACGGAACGGAAGCGGGCGGATCGCCCCGCGATCTGTTCGACGAAGCGCAGTGGTTCCTGTCCGGCGTCTCTCCAGACGCCAACTTGATCTGGCGCAGCTATGCCCGGCACAACATACCGCCTGAAGCCCAGCCCGATCCAGACAGCTTGCTGCAAATGCTGGCCGATGCCGCGCGCATGAAGCTGAACGATCTCGATCTTGAAGACTATGTGTGGATCAGCTGGATGCATGCCCCCAAAGAAGGCCCGGCACGGGCCATGGATTGGTGCTTGCCGCATTTGGCGCCGACATTGAGTCGGATTGAAGACCAGCGACGCGATCAGCCCGATGCCAGTTTTTCGATGCTCCTGAACCAGGTCATCCAGTTTCAAAAAAAAAGGTAAGCCATGGTCTGCAAAACTGCCTGCTCACAGTGTTCCCAAGCGGGAACTCCGATTCTTTTCACGCGCTACGCCGTCGCCTACAGTGCTACCGACAAGGGCGCGGCGGCGCTGGACACGCTAAAGCCCAATGGCAAATTCAAGACCCAGCCAGGCGGTATTGCGCTTCAGACCGCCAAGTACAACGTGCGCATGCTGCGCGCGGGCTATCTGTACATTCGCATCGAAACCGTCTGCCGACGCCCCGCATGGTTCGGCTACGCCGTGCATCCGCATGGCTACCTGACCCGATTCGACATCCACCACCCGCAAGAAGCAGAAGGTCTTGCTGCTTGCAGTCCGCAGGAATGGGGCGCCAACAGAAGCCTCGTGTGGATCAAGGGCGCCAAGGACGTCACGAAGCTGAACTACATGTTCCATCCCGACCCGGTGGACCCCGATCACTTGAGCAAGGTCATCGATGGCGAGCTGGCAAAGTACACGCAGAGTTTCGATGTAGCCAGTTGGGCGAACGGTGTCAAAACGGGGCCCGACACCGCAGTGCCCGACGCAGACGCCAGCGGCTGGAGCGTGGCCGAATTCAAGGCGCTCAAAGACGAGGCCGTGCGCAATGCGCTGGAGCCGCAGCTGTACGGCCTGATGGGCGGCAATGCGATGGAGCGCGGGTGGGGGGACTACGAAGAAACCAGGATCGTGGAAACCCCTTCGAGCACTGCCATGGGCGACTACGTCGGGCAATATTCGACCGTGGAGTCCTTCACGGTCAAGCAACTGGACTACGTCGGTGCCCACGAAAAGCGCCTGAAGAACATCGCCAAGTACCTTGCCGACAACGGCGGCGCCATCGTCGCGTGCGAAGACGCCATTGGCATTGCACAGGAACTGGGTCACTTGCTGGCCGAGGCGCAAACCGGCTACACCCGATGGCAAGAAAAAGACGCCGACGGGGCGGGGAAAGGCGTCTCCAACGATTGGGTGTATCAAACCGCCATTGCGGCGCAAAACCTCAGAGGGCTCGTCAAGAAGGGGGCGGCAGTCCGTGTCAACAAACGCATCGCGCAATGGGACAAGATGCTCGACCAAAGGCATGAGAGCGAGGCCGTGTTCGCCCAAGGCAACCCGGAGTGGCTGGCTCGCAACGCGGAGACACGGGCGATTGCCCGCGCCAATCAGCAGCGCGAAAGAGAGGCCGCGCTGGCCGCTGGAGACAAAGCGTACGAAGAGTTGTTCGACAACGCAGGCGCGGCCAATATTCTTGAAGCGCAGCGCATTGCCTACGAAGCCAGCTCGACCCGGCTGTCCCACCTGGGCATCGACCATGTGGCCTGGCTCAAGGCGCCTGGTTTCATGCAGGCCATCAGGCGCTACAGCGCCGAAAACAATGCAATCAACAAGCCCGGTGGCGGCGGTGCGCTCACGGTGCAAATCTCGCATTGCATGGCCGGCACAGAAAGCAACAGCACCGGGCAACACTGGATCGGGCAAATTGACTTGTTCGGAGACAACCCGTTGGGCTGCGCCATCAGCTTCAACAACAAGGAACTCAAGCGTGCGCTGCAGGACATGTTCAATGAGAGCTTGCCCGTCAGCTTGCCAACCAGCTTGCCTGGCGATGAGTCTTCCATTGCGTGGTCGGAAAAATTGGTAGACAAGGTGCTCAAACCCTACGGCGCGCGCTTTGCGCTGGGCGACAAGGCCATCGACTTTGCGTCGGACCCAAAACTCAAACCTTTTTGCGACAGCGCTCTCATGCGCAAGCTGGCCTGGCCGTTGCACCTGGGCAGCTTGCTCAGCGTCAAGATGATGCAAAGCGTAAAAAACCTGCCGACCCTCGAGGCCGAGGCAAGGATCATCAAGTTCGTGGCCCTCACAGGTCTTGTGAGCATGGGGAAAACCGCCGCCGCCTATGCCCAGACCCTAAGCAAGGCCGACACGGACCGTCTGCGCAATGCGACGCGCGCCATCGAAAAGGCCAGCCACAAAGAGGGCATGGCCATGGCCCGCGGAGGTGCACCCCATGCACGCGGCGCTGCCGTCGCCGGTTTGTTTGACATCGCAAATGCCCTCGTCAAGGGCTATCAGTTTGGGGCCAAGAAAGATGCGCGCACTGGTGTGGAGATGGTCGGCAGCCTGATGCAAGGCACCGGCAGCCTCCTGGACTGGCGGGCCAAGGCGTATGACGTGACTATCTTCAAAGGCGTCACGGGAGAAAAAATCTTCACTGCGACTTCGCAGCATGCGGTCACGGACACCGTGCAAGCACTGCGCCTTCGAGGCATGCAGAAAACGGCGTTCAGGTTCTTGTTGCCGGCGGCAATGATCGGAATGTTTTGGGATTCGACGGATGCACTAGCGTCTTGGGAACGCAGAGATAAAAAACTGGCGATTGCGCAATGGGCCAGCGTAGCTGGAGCCGCCTTCAGCATCACCGCCACCGGCATGGTCGCAACCGGCGCGCTATTTGGTATTTCTGCGGCCACCTGGGCCGCGGCGGCCTGTGTCTTGGGTTTGATCGGTGCTGTGTTTGCGCTGGCTGTGGTGGTCGCCATCATGTTCCTCAAAGATGAAGAGTGGGTGGACTGGCTCAAAGATATTCCCCTGAACAAGAAGCGAAGGGGTCAAAAGCCTGTTCACAAGAACCTCCAGGAAACGATGCAAAAACTCGTCAATGCCCAGGCCTCGGCCGCTTAGGAGCTGCCATGTTCAATGCAGAAATTGGTTATGCGCGGCAGCAACGTCAGTCGGCAGAAAATGGCCGCAAGGAGCTCAACCTGAACGGGCAGCGCTCATGGAAGGTCGATGAGGCGAGCGATGCCGAAGGCATCGACATCCCGGGACGTTGTGTATTTGCGCAGAACGATGCTTATCTGGAACTGTGCAATCCGGGCTGGGACATGCAGTGGCGAACTACGCTGGGCACTTTGATCGTGGTGCCGTTTGCTTCGCTGATTATTTGGATGTGGTACGGGTTTGCGGTGCATCCGTTGGTGTTCAACCGACTCATCATGTTTTGGAGAAGTTTTCCATTCGACATAGGTGAAGGAGACGGAGTAGTTCTTTGGGCAGGTTGGCTTGTCGGATTTCCTCTTGCGGCTGGCGTCACATTCCTCCTCTACGGCTGGTTCTTCGGAATGGGCGCGCGCACCAACTACTTCACGTATGCCCGCGGTCGCGTCCGCTTCAATCGCCTGACCCGCAAGGTCTATGTGTTGCGCCCCAGCTATTGCGGCGGCAACAAGGTGTTTGACTGGGACCGGCTGGTGGCGCTTCCCAGCCGCGTACCCAACGGTCACGCGATGGCCTCGGAGATCATCGGCTCGCTGGCGCTGTACCAGGCGCCATTGAAGCCTGACGGCAGCGACGAAGACGCCATCTACGTCGGCCCCAGTTTGACCCTGGACCCGGCAGCCCAGGCTCTTCGTCTCTGGGAGTACATCCGCCTGTACATGCAGGAAGGTCCCACGCTAGACAAGATCCCGGCCAACGCGCCCGCGCACTACAGAAAGATTCCGCGCTACGTATCGCACGCCTACGGCACCTACTGCGGGTTGCCCAGCATGTCGCAGTACCAGCTTGAACAAGGGCCCGACTTCACGCGGGTGCTGATGCACATGGTCAGCCAGATGACGTGCTCGTGGGCCCGGTTTCCGAAGGAGTGGCACAGCGACAGCGGGCTGGGCGAGCCCGAAGACAGGCCGGTGCAGACGGGGGCGGTGATGACAGCCCTGGTCTACCGGGCGCAGGGTCGGTTGAGCAAGGAGGATGAAATTGAATTTCTTGAGCACTACGGCACCGCGGAGGCGCTGGCCGAAGCGCAAGTCAGGCAGACGCGCTAGAGGATGCCTTTTGAGAACTCCGTACAGCACGGCTCCTTCTCCTTCATCATTGAAAAAATAAAGTCAATCCACATGAGTTTGCAAATTGCATTGCCGGCCTTTGACTATTTGATAGAAAAGGGTCTTTTGACAAAAGATGAATATGACAGGAGCATTTCCAGTAGAGAGTGGCAGTCAGGATTGGCGCTGCGCACGCCGGGACAGGCCCTGGCATGGTTGATCTCGCGGCGTCAAATAGATGGAACCATTTTTGATCTTCGCCATGAGGCAAAGAGCAAAGAGGAAGACGATGGGTTGCAACACGCCTTCAGCGAGGCCGAGTGGATTTTGCGATCGCCCGGTGCTCCTTCCGCTGAGCTGACCTTTGACTTGCGGATGATCGAGTTGAGAGCTGAAGAGGGCGTAGACCAAGAGGCTCTGCAAGTTTTGCGAAGGCTGGACTTGATTGATCAACCACTCTATGACCGAGCGCTTCAAGAACTGCCGGCAGTTCGAACTTGGTTTGGCGTGCCAAGTTCGGCTGCTCTACGTTGGCTTGGATTGTTTCCTGTCTCGGTGCCATTTCAGAATCAGATCTGAATGCGCTTGAATCACGAGTTCTTACGGAACCCGATTTCCCTTCGGCGATGGAACGAAAGAAAATTCTGGCTGAAGTTGTGACGTTGGTCGACATACCAAGGCAGCAGATGGCTACTGCAGTCAAGGATGCATCGTCTTGGGGGCGACTGGTGCCTTTTTGGTGTCGAATGAATCCTGTGGAAGCAGTGGTCACCGCAGTTGCATTCGTGATCGTGGCAACGGTGTACTTTTTGATGATCGTCACGGACTGATCGATGATTGTTCCCGGCGATCGGTAACTTGTCCCCCCGACACAAGACTGAGAGTTCCCATGTCCCTTCGCAAAGAGTTCGCGCTCGCCGCCTACGACCACTTCGAGCAGCTTGCCCAGCGCCTTGCGGCGCCGGTCACACCCAAGCCGCAGACCAAGCCTCTTCTGACAAGCCCGCAAACCCTTGCGCGCCAATCCCCACAGCCCGACCGTTTGGTCGCCATTCGGGCCGCTCGTGTCCCGCTGCTCGAAGCCGCGCGGCCATTGTTGGTGGCATTGGCCCACATGCCCAGGCAGCTTGATGTGGCGCACGCCCTTGCCTTGCACGGCGATCTGGCGGGCCAGGTCACCAGCTTCCAATCCGTGTGCGCGGATGCCCGCGTTCGCCAAGAGTACATCGCGGGCGTGAGCTACACGCTGTGCACCGCTCTCGATGAAGCCGCCGGCTTGTCCGCCAGGGCGATAGGCACCACAGTGGGCGCCAACCTATGGTCCGAGCGACAACTGGCAGTTCAGTTTCATGGCGACGCCAGGGGCGGAGAAAACGTCTTCAAGCTCGTGGCGGCCCTGACCAAGAACCCTGCCGAACACATCGACCTGCTCGAACTTCTACTGATCGTCGTCGCACTCGGGTTCGAAGGCCTGTACCGAAAAGCCACCAACGGCAAGCGTGTACTCGACGACATCCGCCACACGCTCTTCTCAACTGTGCGTTCGTGCCGGGGCGACGATGTGCCCGTGGCGTATTGGAATGCAGTCGAAAGCCTGCTGTGGGGGCGCGTGCCGCCTGGCAAATTTGCAGACACCGCACAGGAGCTATTTCAATGAGCGCCAACCAGATCATCAAAGACCATGACAAGTGGCGCAAAGGCGCGGGCGGCGCGCAAGCAGGCCTGTCCGGTGAGAGCGATGGCGACAGCTACTCGGGGCTCGATCTCGATTTCATCACCATCACGTCGACCTGCTTCAACGGCAGCAGCTTCACCTCCACCACCTTCAAGGACGCGAGCTGGTCGTCAAGCCAGTTCACGGGGGTTCGCTTCACCGGTTGCAGCATGGAAGACCTGGCCATCACAGGGTGCACTTTCACCAATTGCACTTTCAGCAACTGCAACATGCAGAGCTTGAAGATGACGGGTTGCGATCTCCAAAGCTGCAACTACGACAAATGCATGATGAAGGACTCGCAGATGTCGGATTGCACCGGTGGTGGCGGCGGCAGCATGAGTGACTGCGACATGAGCGGGGCGGGCATGTCGGGCTGCACCTTCACGGGTGCGACGCTGACGGGGGCTGTGTACTCCGGTACTCAGTGGGCAGGCTGCAAGTTCCAAGGCTGTACCTGGAAGAATCTGGGCTTCATCAACTGCCAATGGACCGGGGTCGACATTCTCGACTGCCATTGCGATGGCATCCAGGGCGAGGGGGTCAAGGGGGAGAAAGTCGTTTATTACGGCAGCTTCTTCGAGAACTCGGAGTTCAAGAACAGCAACATCAACACCGTATAGGCAGGCGGCACGCGACAACAACCACAGCGCCGCGTTTTTCCCCACGCCGAGGACACAAGGACTCGGCGTTTTTCTTGCCCGACCAGCTCCGTCCAGAGCCACCCGACATGTGCAGGGTTCTGGGGCGGTTGGCTGCCTCTCCCCGCGCGCACCGTCCGCAATCAGGTTCGTCCGATCCGACGATACCGTCAGGCCCTCCCAGGTCACACACTTGGCAGGTGTGAACCCTGTGAGACAACACCATGGCCTGGACACTCAGCGCGGCAGAGACCGCGTTTCGCGACGAGGTTCGCGACTTTCTTGCGCGCGAGCTGACGCCTGAACTGCGCGCCGCAGGGCGTCGCTGCTCCGGCATCTTCACCGACTACGCCGACGGCAACCGGTGGCACCGCGTGCTGGCGCAGCGTGGCTGGAGCGTGCCGCACTGGCCTGTGGAACATGGCGGCACCGACTGGACGCCGATGCAGCACTACCTCTTCGCGAGCGAGCTGGCCGCGGCCGATGCGCCGCCGCGCGCGCCCATGGGGCCCGGCATGGTCGCGCCGGTGATCATCGCCTTCGGCACCGAGGCGCAGAAGCAGGCCTGGCTGCCCGGCATCCGCTCGGGCGAGGACTACTGGTGCCAGGGCTACTCCGAGCCGCAGTCGGGCTCCGACCTCGCCTCGCTGCAATGCAAGGCGGTGCGCGACGGCGACGACTACGTCATCAACGGCACCAAGATCTGGACCACCCACGCGCAGTACGCCAACCGCATGTTCTGCCTCGTGCGCACCGCCTCGGGCGGCAAGGCGCAGCAGGGCATCAGTTTCCTGTGCTTCGACATTCCCCGGGCCGGCCTGACGATCCGCCCGATCATCAGCATCTCGGGCGACCACGAACTCAACCAGGTGTTCTTCGACGACGTGCGCGTGCCCGCCAGCGGCCTCATCGGCGAGGAGAACCAGGGCTGGACGGTGGCCAAGTACCTGCTGCAGCACGAGCGCGGCGGGGCCTGGGCGCCGATGCTGCGTGCGCGCCTGCGCCGGCTGCGCACCGCGGCCGACAGCGCCTTTTCGGCTGCAGGCGAGTCTGCCGCCGACGAGGCGCGCGAAATGGCACTGCGCCTGGCCGAGATGGACTGCGCCATCGATGCCGTCGAGGCCACCGAGCTGCAGTCGCTGCGCGCCCAGGCGCGCGGCGAGCCGCACGGCATCCGGCCCTCGATGGGCAAGGTGATGGGCTCCGAACTGCGCCAGCGCCTGACCGAACTCGGCGTGGAAATCGCGGCCCACTATGCGGCGGCCGACCTGCCGCTGGACGACAGCCTGCAGGGCGCGCTGGCCGTGCCCGAGGAGGCGGTGTTCTCGATGTCCGCTTACCTCAACGACCGCGCCGCGTCGATCTACGCGGGCTCCAACGAAGTGCAGCGCAACATCATCGCGGCCCAGTTGCTGCAATCACGCTGAGGCCCGCTTGCCATGACCACCCTCACCGAACAAGACGACACCCTCGCGATGCTGCGCGACAGCCTCGCGCGCTACCTCGACGACCAGCACGGCTTCGAGCAACGGCTGCATGCGCTGGCCGCTGCCGACGACGCACCGCCACCGTTCTGGCAAGGCCTGGCACGCGACCTCGGGCTGCTGGGCGCGGCCTTGCCTGAAGCGCAGGGCGGACTGGGCCTCGGCCTGGCCGCGCACCTCGCGCTGCTGCCCACGCTGGGCGGCGCGCTCGCGGCCGAGCCGTATCTTTCTACGCTGGTGATCGGCGCCGGCCTGCTGCAGCGCCACCCCGGCGCGATGGCCGATGCGCTGCTCGCGCGCGTCGTCGCGGGGCAGGCCGTGCTGGCCTTCGCGCACGACGAGCCGCACAGCCGCCATGCGCGTGACAACGTGCGCACGAAGCTCGTGCGCGAGCCTGACGGGTGGTTGAAGCTCGACGGCCGCAAGGCCGTGGTGCAGGCCGCGCCGTGGGCCAGCCACTTCATCGTCACGGCGCGCAGCGACAAGGGCTTGTCGTTGCTCGTCGTGCCCAAGGACGCGCCCGGCGTGCAGCTGCGCGCCTACCGCACACGCGACGGTGGCCGCGCCGCCGACATCGCCTTCGACGCAGTGCGCCTGAATGCCGACGCGCTGCTCGGCACCGAAGGCGGCGCGCTGCCGCAGATCGAACAGGCGCTCGACGAGGCCACGCTCGCGGTCTGCGCCGAGTCCATCGGCATCCTGCGCCGGCTGATGCGCGACACGCTCGACTACGTGCGCCAGCGCAAGCAGTTCGGCGTGCCGATCTCCAGCTTCCAGGTGCTGCAGCACCGGCTCGCCGACATGCACATGGCGCTCGAACAGGCCGACGCGCTCACCGCCAGCGTGGGCGAGGCACTGGCCGCGGGCGCCGATGCGGCGTCGCGCGCACGCGCCGTGTCGTCCGCCAAGGTCGCGGTCGCCAAGGCCTGCCGCGCCGTGGGGCAGGGCGCGGTGCAACTGCACGGCGGCATGGGCATGACCGAAGAACTCGCCGTCGGCCATTACGTGCGCCGCGCCACCCTCATCGAAGGCCAGTTCGGCCCGCCCGCATGGCACCTGCGCCGCGTGGCGCAGCTTCAGCAACAGCAACCACTCTCAGAGCATCAGTAAACCCATGACAGCACTGGACGACCGCACGCCGGTCATCGTCGGCGTCGGCGAAATCACGCACCGCACCAAGGAGGCCGCCGAAGGCCTCGAACCCATCGAGCTGATGGCACGCGCCATGCGCGCGGCCGAACAGGACAGCGGCGCTGCTGCGCTGCTGGCCGGCCTCGACTCGCTCGACATCGTCTGCGAATACTCGTGGCCCTACACCGACGCGCCCGCGCTGCTCAACGCGCGCCTGGGGTGCAGCCCGGTGCGCAGCGTCTACGGCGAGACCGGCGGCGAATCGCCGGTGCGCTACATCCACGAAGCCGCGCTGCGCATCGCGCGCGGCGAGAGCACCGTGGCGGCCGTCACCGGCGCCGAGGCGCGCTACACGGTCGACGCCGCCGCCAAGCTCGGCACGCCGCTGGCCTGGACGCCGCGCGACGACAGCGTGAAGCTGGTGCGCGGCACCGACATCTGCCACCCCGTGGCGATCAGGCTCGGCGCCACCATGCCGACCACCATCTACCCTTTTTACGAGAACGCCGCGCTCGCCCACTGGGGCCAGACGCCGCGCCAGGCGCAGGACGAGTCGTCGCGCCTGTGGGCGCGCTACTCCGAGGTGGCCGCCGCCAACCCCTACGCCTGGCTGCGCAAACCCTTCACGCCCGAAGACATCGCGCGCATCGACACGGCCAACCGCCTCATCGCCTGGCCCTACACCAAGCACATGGTGGCGAACCCGCTGGTCAACATGGGCGCGGCCGTGCTGCTCACCAGCGTGGGCCATGCGCGCGAACTCGGCATTCCCGAAGACCGCTGGGTCTACGTGTGGGACGGCGCCGCCGCGCGCGAGCCGCGCGACTACCTGCAGCGTGACCAGTACCACCGATCGCACGCGCAGGACCTGGTGATGGAAACCGTGCTCGCGCAGGTCGGCGGCGACGCCTCGGCCTTCGAGATGCTGGAGCTGTACAGCTGCTTCCCCATCGTGCCCAAGATGGCGCGCCGCACGCTGGGCCTCGCACCCGAGGCGCGCATGACCTCCACCGGCGGCCTGAGCTTCTTCGGCGCACCGCACAGCGACTACATGACGCACGCCGCCGCCGGCCTGGTGCGCGCGCTGCGCGACGCGCCGAAGGGCAAGGCCGCGCTGCTCTACGGGCAGGGCGAGTACGTCACCAAGCACCACGCGCTGGTGCTCGGCTCCAGCCCGCCGCCGCAGGGGCTGCCGAAGCCCGACTACAGCGTGCAGGCCGCCGCCGATGCGCGGCGCGGGCCGGTGCCGCCGCTGGTGCTGCAGTACACGGGCGCCGCCACGCTGGAGACCTTCACCGTGGTTTATGGCCGCGACGGCCAGCCCTCGCAGGGCATCGTGATCGCGCGCACGCCGGCCGGCGAACGGCTCATGGCGCGCGTCGAGGCGACGGATGCGGCCTCGCTGAAGGTGCTGACCGATCTTGACCGCAGCCCCGTCGGTTGCAGCGGCACGGTGACGGCGGGCACCGATGAACTCTTGAACTGGAGCGTGTCATGAGCGTAGTCACCGTCGAACGTCTGCCGGGCCACGTCGCCCTCGTCACCATCGACCGCCCCGAGGCGCGCAATGCCGTCAACGGCGATGTGGCGACGGGGCTCGAAGTCGCCGTCGATGCCACCGAGGCCGACGACGACATCCGCGCCGTGGTGCTCACGGGCGCGGGCCGCGAGGCCTTCTGCGCAGGCGCCGACTTGAAAGAAGTGTCGGCCGGCCGCGGCAGCGCGCTGCGCACCGAGCGCGGCGGCTTCGCCGGTTTCGTGTACCGCGAGCGCAGCAAGCCGTGGATCGCCGCCGTCAACGGCAAGGCGCTGGCCGGCGGTACCGAACTCGTGCTGGCCTGCGACCTCGTGGTGGCCGTGCGGCAGGCCGCCTTCGGCCTGCCCGAAGTGCTGCGCGGGCTGATCGCTGCGGCGGGCGGGCTGTACCGGCTGCCGCGCGCCATTCCGCCGAACATCGCGCTCGAACTGATCCTCACGGCGGGGCAGCTCGATGCCGAGCGCGCGCATGGCTTCGGCCTCGTCAACCGCCTCGTGGCCGACGTCGATGGGTTGCGCGAAGCCGCACTGGCGCTGGCCGCCGAGATCGCGCGCAACGCCCCGGTGGCGGTGCGCCAGAGCCTGCGCGTGGCGCGCGAGGCGAACAGCGGGCTCGACGAGGCCGCGCTGCGCGCCCTCACGCGCGACGCCTTCGAGCGCGTGGCCGCGAGCGAAGACTTCAAGGAAGGCCCGCGCGCCTTCATCGAGAAGCGCGCCCCGCTATGGAGCGGTCGCTGAAAGGAAAGAGCCCCATGTCCGACACCGATGACATCCTCATCGACCGCAGCCGCGAAGGCATCGCGCTGCTCACGCTGAACCGCCCGGCGCGCCTCAACGCGCTGAGTCAGCCCACCGTGCGGCGCCTGTGTGCCGCGCTCGATGCGCTGGCGCAGGACGACAGCGTGCGCGTGCTGGTGCTCACCGGCGCCGGGCGCGGCTTCTGCGCCGGCTGGGACCTCACGACGCCGCTCACGCGCCGCGACGACGAGCCCCTCGCAGGCGAGCCCTCGGTGGCCGACCTGATGGCGGGGCAGGAGCTGTTCGCCGGCATGGTGCGGCGGCTGCGTGCGCTCGACAAGGTGGTGATCGCCGCCGTCAACGGCGTGGCCGTGGGCGCGGGCTTTGCGCTCACGCTGGGCGCCGACATCCGCGTGGCCGCGCGCTCGGCCTCGTTCCATGTGGGCGCGGTGCGCATCGGCCTCACGGCCGGCGAGTGCGGCATCAGCTACCACCTGCCGCGGCTGGTGGGTGCCTCGCGCGCCTTCGAGCTCATGCTCACGGGCCGACCCGTGCCGGCCGACGAGGCCGAGCGCATCGGCCTGGTCGCCGCGCTGGTCGACGACGACGCGTTGCTGCCGCGCGCGCTCGCCATGGCCGCCGACGTGCTGCGCAACAGCCCCTACGCCACGCGCCACACCAAGCAGCTCATGTGGGCCAACCTCGAAGCGCCGAGCCTCGACGCCGCGCTCGAGGTGGAAAACCGCGCCCAGGTGCTGGCGCTGAAGACCGAGGATTTCCGCGAGGCCGCCGTCGCCTTCGCGGCCAAGCGCACACCCGTCTTCACGGGCCGTTGAACGGGTCTGCCTCGCTTTCGTCGCTTCCGACGATGCGACGGCGGCGCCCGCGCGCCAAGATGCCTCTACACAACAGGCCGCCGGGTGCGCGCCAGAGGAGACACACATGGCAGGACCCCTGAAAGGACTTCGGGTCGTCGAGATGGCCGGCATCGGCCCCGGCCCCTTTT
The DNA here is from genome assembly GCF_943372545.1 of Variovorax sp. YR752. Taxonomy (NCBI): domain Bacteria; kingdom Pseudomonadati; phylum Pseudomonadota; class Betaproteobacteria; order Burkholderiales; family Comamonadaceae; genus Variovorax; species Variovorax sp. YR752. The sequence goes on from NZ_CALRZC010000078.1 coordinate 18,439, forward strand.
GCGCGATGCTGTTCGCCGACATGGGCGCGGAGGTGCTTCGCATCACGCGCCCCGGCACGCGGCGCGACCCCCACGACATCCTGGCGCGCGGGCGCAGCACCTGGGAGGTCGACCTGCGCGCCCCCGGCGCCGCCGCCCCGGTGCTCGACGCCATCGCGCGCGCCGACATCCTCATCGAGGGCTTTCGCCCCGGTGTGATGGAACGCCTGGGCCTGGGCCCGGCCGAATGCCATGCGCGCAACCCGCGCCTGGTCTACGGCCGCATGACCGGCTGGGGCCAGCACGGCCCGCTCGCGCACGCGGCCGGCCACGACATCAACTACATCGCCATCAGCGGTGCGCTGCACGCCATCGGCCGCTCGGGCGAGGCGCCCGTGCCGCCGCTGAACTACGTCGGCGACTTCGGCGGCGGCGCCATGCTGCTGGCCTTCGGCCTGCTGGCCGCGCTGCACGAGGTGAAAAGCTCAGGCCAGGGCCAGGTGGTCGACGCGGCCATGACAGACGGCGCCGCACTGCTGTCGGCCATGATGTACGGCTTCAAGTCGGCCGGCCAGTGGAGCAACCAGCGCGGCGAGAACATGCTCGACGGCGGCGCCCACTTCTACGACACCTACGCCTGCGCCGACGGCAAGTACGTGGCCATCGGTTCCATCGAACCGCAGTTCTACGCGCTGCTGCGCGAGCGCTGCGGCCTGGTCGACGACCCCGCCTTCGACGCCCAGATGGACGCCGACCGCTGGCCGCTGCTCAAGCTGCGCCTGGCCGATGTGTTCCGCACCCGCACGCGCGACGAATGGTGCGTGCTGCTCGAAGGCAGCGACGCCTGCTTCGCCCCCGTGCTCGACTGGGACGAGGCCCCGCAGCACCCGCACAACGTGGCGCGCGGCACCTTCGCCACCGTGGGCGGCGTGGTGCAGCCCGCGCCCGCGCCGCGCTTCAGCCGCACCGCGCCGGTCGTGCCGCCGGCCGTGTCGCCCGACGACGGGCAGGCGCTGCTGCAGCGCTGGGGCGCCGCTGCGCCCGTGGCCGAAGCGCGCTGACGTCTTTCGTCTCTTTCTCCCGGGCATGCGCGTTGGCGCATGCATGGCATTCACGCACCGACAGGAGCCCGTGCCCATGCAAACCATGCAATCCATGCAACCGAAGCTGTACCTCACGCAGGCCCTGCACCGCGCCGTGCAGTGCAGCCCGCGCGCCGTCGCCACCGTGTTCCAGGGGCGCACGCGCACCTACGGCGAACTCGGCGATCGTGTCGCGCGCCTCGCGGGCGCATTGCGCCGCCTGGGCGTGCAACCGGGAGATCGCGTGGGCGTGCTCGCGCTCAATGCCGACCGCACGCTGGAGTACTACCTGGCCGTGTGGTGGGCCGGCGGCGTGGTCAACCCGGTCAACACGCGCTGGAGCGTGGCCGAGATGGCGCACTCGCTCGACGACTGCGCCACGGGCATCCTGTTCGTCGACGACCAGTTCCTGCCCGTGGCCGCCGAGCTGCGCGCCGCCGCGCGCGCCGTCACCACCTGGGTCTACATGGGCGAGCGCCAGGCGCCCACCGGCCTGACCGACATGGTCGACTGCGAAGCCCTGATCCGCGAGAGCGAGCCCGTGCCCGACGCACTGCGCGGCGGCGACGACCTGGCCGGCGTGTTCTACACCGGCGGCACCACCGGCCGGCCCAAGGGCGTGATGCTCAGCCAGGCGGCGCTGGTGATCAACGCGCAGGTCTCGATGCTCGGCGCCTTCTTCGACGACAGCGCGCGGCTGTTGCAGGTGGCGCCGCTCTTTCATCTGGCGGGGCTGTCGTTTTTGCTGCGCGGCGTGCTCATGGGCTGTGCGCAGATCATCCTGCCGGGCTTCTCGGTGGACGGCATGCTCGCCGCCATCGAACGCGACCGCGCCACCAACCTCATGGCCGTGCCCGCGATGCTGCAGATGCTGGTGGACGACCCGCGCACCGCGCAGGCCGACCTGTCGAGCGTGCGCTTCGTCGGCTACGGCGCCTCGCCGATCACCGAGGCGCTGCTGGCGCGCGCCTTCGCCACCTTTCCGCGGGCCGAGTTCGCGCAGGGCTACGGCATGACCGAGCTGTCGGCCGGCGTGAGCTACCTCACGCGCCACTACCACTCGCCCGAAGGCCGCAAGCTTGGCAAGCTGGCCTCGGCCGGGCAGGCGCTCTCGGGCATCGACCTGCGCGTGTGCGACAGCGATGGCCGCGAGGTGCCGCGCGGCACCGTGGGCGAACTCACGGTGCGCAGCCCGTGCGTGATGCAGGGCTACTGGAACCTGCCGGAGCAGACGGCCGCCGCGCTGCGCGACGGCTGGATGCACACCGGCGACGCCGCCCGCATGGACGACGACGGCTTCGTCTTCATCGTCGACCGCTACAAGGACATGATCGTGAGCGGCGGCGAGAACATCTACTGCGCCGAGGTCGAGGGCGCGCTCGCACGCCACCCCGCCGTGGCCGCCGTCGCCGTCATCGGCGTGCCCGACGAGCGCTGGGGCGAGGCCGTGCATGCGGTGGTGGTGCGAAAGCCGGGCACCGACGCCGATGCCGACGCGCTCATCGCGCACTGCCGCGAACTGATCGCCGGCTACAAGTGCCCGCGCAGCGTGGCGTTCACCGAGGCGCTGCCGATCTCGGGCGCCGGCAAGGTCATGAAGTACCGCCTGCGCGAGCCGCACTGGGCCGGCCATGCACGCCGGGTTGCCTGACAAAACCACCAAGGAGACGACACCCATGTTCCTCACCCAGCCCCTGCACAAAGGCCGCCGCGAGAAGGCCCGCGAAACCGCCGTGGTCTGCGGGGCCCATCGCCTCGACTTCGCGACGCTCACCGACCGCGTGGCGCGCCTGGGCGCCGTGCTGCAGCAGCTCGGCATGGCGCGCGGCGACCGCGTCGGCATGATGAGCCTCAACTCGCACCGCTTTGTCGAGTTCTTCTTCGGCACCTGGTGGGGCGGCGGCGTCATCAACCCGGTGAACATCCGCTGGAACCCGAAGGAGGTCGCCTACTCGCTGGACGACTGCGACACGCGCATCCTGCTGGTCGACGACCTGTTCGCGCCCATGGCCGGCGAGCTGCGCAAGCTCTCGACGTCGCTGCGCACCGTGGTGTATTGCGGCGACGGCCCCGTGCCCGAAGGCATGGTCGGCTACGAGGCGCTGCTGGCCGACGCGCAGCCCATCGACGACGCGCCGCACAGCGCCGACGAGCTGGCCGCCATCATGTACACCGGCGGCACCACCGGCCGGCCCAAGGGCGTGATGCTCACGCACGGCAGCCTCTACATCAACGCGCTGAGTTCGGTGGCCGCGGTGCCGCGCGAGACGCGCAATGCCGCCGTCGTCATCGCCGTGCCCATGTTCCATGTGGCCGGCTGCGGGCTGTCGCTGCAGAGCATCCTGCGGCTGGTGCCGCAGCACGTGGTGCCGATGTTCGACGAGGTGGCGATCCTGCAGGCCATCCAGGCCGCGCGCGCCACCGAGATGTTCCTGGTGCCCACCATGATCAAGCGCGTGATCGAGCACCCGCGCTTTGCGGAGTTCGACCTGTCGAGCCTGCAGATGCTGCTGTACGGCGCCGCGCCCATCGACGTGGCGCTGCTCGAGCAGGCCATGGCGGCGCTGCCCGCCACGAGCTTCTCGCAGGCCTACGGCATGACCGAGCTCTCGCCCACCGTGGCCGTGCTGATGCCGCACTTTCACCTGCCCGGGCCCGACCGCAACCGCCTGCTGCGCGCGGCCGGCACGCCGGTGCCCGTGGCCGAGATCCGCATCGTCGACGGCGAGGACAACGAGGTGCCTCCCGGCCAGGTCGGCGAGATCGTCGCGCGCGGCCCGATGGTCATGAAGGGCTACTGGAACAAGCCCGCCGAAACCGAGGCCGCGCTCCGCGGCGGCTGGATGCACACCGGCGACGGCGGCTACATGGACGCACACGGCCTGCTGTTCGTGGTCGACCGCATGAAGGACATGATCGTGAGCGGCGGCGAGAACGTGTATTCGGCCGAGGTCGAGAACGCCATCGCCCAGATGCCGCAGGTGCTCATGTCCGCCGTCATCGGCGTGCCCGACGACAAGTGGGGCGAGCGCGTGCATGCGGTGATCGTGTTGCGTGAAGGCATGCCGCTCACGGCCGACGACGTCATCGCCCATTGCCGCGACCAGATTGCCAACTACAAGTGCCCGCGCAGCGTGGAGTTCCGCGAGGCGCTGCCGCTGTCGGCCGCCGGTAAGCTGCAGAAGTTCCAGCTGCGAGAGCCCTTCTGGGCCGGTAAAGAGCGCCGCGTCGGCTGACCCCATTTCCCCTCATTTCAAGACACTGAAGGACCACCCCATGCCCATCGATTTCCGCCGCTCGTGGAGTGACGAAGAACTGGAGCTGTACCGCGACAACGTGGTGCGTTTCGTCGAGACCGAAATCGTGCCGCACGACGAAGAGGCGCGCAAGCGCGGCCACGTCGGCCACGAGGTGTGGCGCAAGGCCGGCGCCCTCGGCCTGCTGTGTTCCGACATTCCCGAGGCCTACGGCGGCGCCGGCGGCGACTTCCGCCACGAGGCCGTGTTCTACGAAGAGAAGGCGCGCCGCGCGCTGAGCGGCATGGCCAGCTCGGTGCACACCATCGTCGCGCACTACTTTTTGAACCACGGCACCGAGGCGCAGAAGCTGAACTACCTGCCGCGCATGGCGCGCGGCGAGCTGGTCGGCGCCATCGCCATGACCGAGCCCGGCGCCGGCTCCGATCTGCAAGGCGTGCGCACGCGCGCCGAGAAGCAGCCCGACGGCAGCTACCGCATCCGCGGCTCCAAGACCTTCATCACCAACGGCTTTCTTGCGGGCGTGGTGCTGGTCGTGGCCAAGACCGACCCGACGCAGGGCGCCAAGGGCACCTCGATCCTCATCGTCGAGACCGAGGGCTGCGAGGGCTACCGCGTGGGCCGCGTGCTCGACAAGATCGGCATGAAGGCGCAGGACACCTCCGAGCTGTTCTTCGACGACGTGCATGTGCAGGCCGACGCGCTGCTCGGCGGCCAGGAAGGGCAGGGCTTCTTCCAGCTCATGAGCGACCTGCCGTACGAGCGCACCATCATCGGCGTGAACGCGCTGGCCACTATGGAAGGCGCCTACCAGGCCACGCTCGACTACGTGCGCGACCGCAAGGCCTTCGGCAAGCCGATCGCCGAGTTCCAGAACACCAAGTTCAAGCTGGCCGAGATCGCCACGCAGATCAAGGTCGGCCGCGCCTTCATCGACCGCTGCGTGGAAGACCTCGTGGCCGGCCGGCTCGACACCGCCACCGCCTCCATGGCCAAGCTCTGGGCCTCCGAGACGCAGGGCCGCGTGGTCGACGAATGCCTGCAGCTCTTCGGCGGCTACGGTTTCATGACCGAGTACATGGTCGCGCGCATGTACGCCGACGGGCGCGTGCAGCGCATCTACGGCGGCACCAACGAGATCATGAAAGAAGTGATCTCGCGCGCGCTGTGACGGCCATGAGTGAGGTGCTGCAGATCGAGCAGCGCGACGGCGTCGCCTGGCTCACGCTGAACCGCCCCGAGCGCCTCAACGCACTCGACCCGGTGCTGGTGCGCGCGCTGCGCGAGTACTTCGAAGGCCTGAACGCGCGCAGCCCCGAGCGCGTGGTCGTGCTGCAGGGCGCGGGCCGCGCCTTCTGCGCCGGGCTCGACCTGAAGGAACAGGCGGGCGGCGAAGACCTCGGCGTGGCCGACATGCTCGAACAGCAGAAGGGCATCCGCGACATCATGCTCGCCATGCGGCGCTGCCCGCAGCCCATCGTGTGCGTGGTGCAGGGCGCGGCCAGCGGCGGCGGCTTTGCGCTCGCGCTGGCATCCGACGTGCGCCTGGCCACGCCCGACGCGCGCATGAACGCCGCCTTCATCCGCATCGGCCTGTCGGCCTGCGACGTGGGCGTGAGCTACTTCCTGCCGCGCATGGTCGGCAGCTCGGTCGCGGCCGAATACATGCTCACCGGCCGCTTCATGGACGCGCAGCGCGCCTACGCACTGGGCCTCGTGAGCCGCGTCGATGCACTGCCCGCGCTGCAGGCCGAGGCGCAGGCGCTGGCCGACGACATGCTCAAAGCCACGCCCGTGGCGCTGCGTCTTACCAAGGAGGCGTTGGGCTTCGCCGTGGACGCCAGCAGCATGGAAGCGGTCGTCGCCATGGAAGACCGCAACCAGGTGCTGTGCACCCAGACCCGCGATTTCCGCGAAGGCATGACCGCCTTCCTCGAGAAGCGCGCGCCCGTCTACACGGGGCGCTGAGCTTCGCCCGAATTTCAATGGACAACACGCAAGGATCCGCATGACCCTCGACGACCTGATGTTCAAGCCCGGCCTGCTCGCCGGCCGCCGCTACCTCGTGACCGGCGGCGGCAGCGGCCTGGGCCGCGTGATGAGCGAGGCGCTGCTGCTGCTCGGCGCCGACGTGTACATCTGCGGGCGCCGCGCACCCGTGCTCGAAGAAACCGCCGCCGAGCTGATGCACCTGCACGGCGGGCGCGTGATCCCCAAGACCTGCGACATCCGCCAGGACACGCAGATCACCGAGATGCTCGACGAAATCTGGGCCGACGGCGGCGCGCTCGACGGCCTCGTCAACAACGCCGCGGGCAACTTCGTGAGCCGCACCGAAGATCTGTCGCCGCGCGCCTTCGATGCCATCTCGAGCATCGTCTTTCGCGGCAGCTTCTGCATGACGCTCGAGTGCGGCAAGCGCTGGTTGGCGGAAGGCAAGGCCGCGTCGGTGCTGTCGATCCTCACCACCTGGGTGTGGAACGGCTCGCCCTTCACCGTGCCTTCGGCCATGTCGAAAGCCGGCCTGCATGCGATGACGCAATCGCTCGCCGTCGAGTGGGCCGGCCGCGGCATCCGCTTCAACGCCATCGCGCCAGGCCTGTTCCCCACCGAGGGCATGAGCGCGCGCCTGAACCCCGGCGGCGGCGAGCACAAGGCCGAGCGCAACCCCATGGAACGCAACGGCCGCATGCCCGAGCTGGCCAACCTCGCGGCCTACCTGCTCGGCCCGGGCTCGGAGTACGTCAACGGCCAGACCATCGCCATCGACGGCGCGCAGTTCCAGGCCACGGGCGGGAATTTCTCGCGCATGTCGCAGTGGAAGGACGACGACTGGACGCGTGCGCGAGAGAACATCGCGGGGCGGGATGCGCAGGACAGGCGGCAGCGGCTGGCGGCCTGAGTGGCTGGCTGGTCAGCGAATCACGCCCAACTTCCGCGCAATCGCCACCGCCTCGGTACGGCGTTTGGCCCCCAGCTTCATGTTGATGTTGCGCAGGTGCGTGCGCACCGTGCTCTCCGACACGAACAGCTTCTCGCCCATCGCGTTGTTCGAGTAGCCCTCGGCCAACAGCTGCAGCACGCGGATCTCCTTGCGCGTGAGCGGCTCCTTGGTGGCATCGCCCGAGGGCGCTTCGGCGTCGATCGGTGAGGGCGGCGGGCCGAGCACCTGCAGCAGCCGCTGCAGGTAGTCGGCCAATATCGGGTCGCTGCGCAGCACGGGCGCCACGGCGCCGGCCTCTTGCTGCATGGCGGCGGCATAGCGGTGCACCAGCGTGCCCACGGACGGGCCCTCGTCGAGGATCAGCCGCACGAAGCCTTCCTGGCTCGCGGTCTGCAGCACGGCGCCGATTTCTTCGATGGCGGTGGCGAGGTCGCCTGCGCGTTGCAGCGCCAGCGCGCGCAGCACGCGCAGCTTGAGCGCGCGGCGGTTGCGGTTGGCGGCGACGGCGGCGTGCAGTTCGGCGTCGAGCACGGTGAGGGCCGCGCGCGCGTCGCCGAAGGCGATGTCCCAGCGTGCCTTGGCGAGCGCGAGGTAGTCGAGGTCGTGCGCGGGCAGGCGCTGGCGGCGCTCGCGCTCCCACAGCTCGGGGTCGTCGGCGCGCTGCAGCTCGTCGCGCGAGGCGGGGCCGTTGCCCTGCAGCAGCAGCATGTGCGCACGCTCCAGCTTGGCGCCCGCGACCACGCGCGGCAGCTGGCGGTGGTGGCCGAGGTATTCGAGTTCGGTGAGCGCCTGGAACGCGGCGTCGATGTCGCCCGCGTGAAAGGCGATGCGCGAGCGCATGACGTGGCTCAGGATCATGTGGTCGGGCAGGCCCACGTCGCGCGCCAGCGGCAGGTACACGTTCAGCAGGTGCTCGGCCTGCACCAGCTGGTTGGTCTCGTACACGGCGCCCGCGTACAGCACGCCGGCCCAGGCGTTGCCGTGGCTGTGGTTGTACGACACGGCATGCGTCGAATCGACCGCCATGCGCAGCCGCGCGGTGGCCTGGCGCAGCCGGCCTTCGGTGAGGTCGAACAGGCCCGCGAGCGACTCGGTGTACATGCGGTTGAAGGTGCTGTTGCCCTGCTCTCGCCGCGCGGCCTCGAGCAGGCGCTGCGCCTCGCGCTGGTCGCCACGCACCGCGAGGATGTGGGCCATGGCGTTGAGCAGCACGCCCTCGGCAAAGGCCAGGCCGGTGGGCATGCGCGCGAGGCTTTCGCGGCCGGCCTCGTAGGCGGCGTCGTGCTGGTCTTCCATGGCCAGCAGCAGCGGAATGAGCGTGTGGGCGTTGGCGCGCACCTCGGGAATGGGGCTCTCGAGGCAGCCCGACTGTTCGAGCAGCCGCATGGCGTCCCACGGGCCGTGCGTGAAGCAGGTGGCCCACAGCGCGATGAGCTGCAGAAACGGATGCTCGCGCAGCTGGTGCTCGGGAATGGCCGAGAACCAGCGCGCCAGCATGCGCATGCGGCCTTGCTCGAGGAACTGCTCGGCGTAGCTGTCGAGCAGCGTGAGCGCGTGCGGATGGTCGCCGCCTTCGATCGCATGGTCGATGGCGGGCACGGGCCGGCCGTGCGATTCGTACCAGCCCGAGGCCGCGAGGTGCAGCCGCGCGAGTTCGTCGGGCCGCTCGCGCGCGAGCTGCGCGCGCAAGAAGTCGGCGAACAGGCTGTGATAGCGCCACGCGCGCACCTCGCCGCCCGCATCGCCGCTCACGGGCGTGAGGAACAGGTTGGCGGCGGCCAGTTGTTCGAGGATGACGGCGCTGTCGCCGCGCGGGCTGAGCGCCTGGCACACCGAGGCATCGAGCTGGCGCAGGATGCTCGTGCGCAGCAGAAAGTCGCGAATCTCGGGCGGCTGGTGCGCGAGCACGTCTTCGGCCAGGTAGTCGGCCACGGCGCGGTCGGAGCCCGAGAAGCGTTCGATGAAGCCGGTCTCGATGCCGTGCCGCTCCAGCGCCATCGACGCCAGCCAGATGGCCGCGACCCAGCCTTCGGTCTTGCGGTGAAGCTGGGAGAGCATGTCGGCCGGCAGCGCCTGCGGCGGTTGCGCGGCGGCGTGCGGCGCATGCGCCTGGCGCAGGCCGATGAAGGCGCTGGTTTCTTCCAGCGTGAAGCGCAGGCGGTCGGTGTCGATCTCGATGAGCTGGCCGCGCGCGCGCAGCCGGCCCAGGCCCAGGTCGGGCAGGCTGCGCGAGCCGATCACGATCTGGCCGCGCCGCGGCAGGTGCTCGACCAGCTCGCGCACGAGGCCGAGCACGGCGGGCTCCTGCACCACCTCGAAGTCGTCGAGAAAGAGCGTGAAGGGCGAGTCGTGCGCGGCCAGCGCGGCCACGGCGTCGAAGGGCGCGTGGCTTGCGGGCTCGTCCACGCCGATGCGTTGCACGGCCTCGGCCAGGCAGTTGAGAAAGCGCGACACGTCGTTGTCGGCGCGGTCGAGCGTGAGCCAGGCGGTGGCGATGCCCTGCGCGTCCATGCGCTCGCGGATCTGCGCCATGGCGGTGGTCTTGCCGAAGCCGGCGGGTGCGCGCACCAGCACGAGCTTGACGGTCGCGGCCGCGATTTCTTCGCTGATGGCGGTGCGCGGCACCTGCGTGGCCACGAAGGCCGGCGGGTTGAGCTTGGTCTCGAGAATCCGGAGCGAGGAAGGGGGAACGGGGGCTGGTGCAGGCATCGCGAAGGGGGAGTGAATGCCTGGAAATTCCGTCGCTTCCGACGATTCCGGCAACCGATTCTGCTTCCTAAACTGGCCACAGACAAACTGAATTCCCCTGCATCCGGTGGCCCTGCGCACCCGGGCAGCGCCCTGCCCATGACCCACGACGTTTTCATCTACGACCACGTGCGAACCCCGCGCGGCAAGGGGCGCGCCGACGGTGCGCTGCACCCCATCACGCCGGTGCAGCTGGCCACGCAGATGCTGCAGGCACTGCGTGAACGCCATGCACTCGACCCCACGCAGATCGAGGACGTGGGCCTGGGCGTGGTGATGCCCGTGGGCGAGCAGGGCGCCGACATCGCGCGCGTGGCGCTGCTGTCGGCGGGCTACGGCGACAGCGTGGTCGGCTTTCAGCTCAACCGCTTCTGCACCTCGGCGCTTGACACGCTCAAGATGGGCTTCGGCCTCGTGGCCTCGGGCCAGGCCGACGCGGTGATCGGCGGCGGCGTGGAGTCGATGTCGCGCGTGGCCATCGGCAGCGACGGCGGCGCGGTCTACACCGACCCCGCCGTGGGCCAGCGCTACCCCTACATCCCCAACGGCGTGGCGGCGGACCTCATGGCCATGCTCGACGGCGTGGACCGCGAGGCGGTCGATGCCTACGCGATGGAAAGCCAGCGCCGTGCCGCCGTGGCGCAGGCCGAGGGCCGCTTCGACCGCTCGCTCGTGCCCGTGCGCGACCGGCTCGGCCGCACCGTGCTCGCGAAAGACGAGGCCAACCGCCCCGGCACCACGATGGCCGACCTCGCCAAGCTCAAGCCCGCCTTCGCCGGCGTGGCCGCGCAGGGCTACGAAGCGATCCTGCTGCAGCGCTATCCGCAGCTCTCGCACATCGACCCGATTCACACGGGCGGCAACTCGAGTGGCATCGTCGACGGCGCCTGCGCGGTGCTGCTGGGCAACCGCGACTACGGCACGCGCAACGGCCTCGTGCCGCGCGCACGCATCGTCGGCAGCGCCTCGTGCGCCGACGAACCGCTGCTGAGCCTGGGCGGCCCGATGCCTGCCACCGAGCGCCTGCTGGCGCGCTGCGGCCTGCACATCGGCGACATCGACCTGTTCGAGGTCAACGAGGCCTTCTCGGTGGTGCCGATGCGCTATGCGCGGCACTTCGACATCGACCCCGCACGCATCAACGTGAACGGCGGCGCCATCGCGCTGGGCCACCCGCTGGGCGCGACCGGTGCGATCCTCACGGGCACGCTGCTCGACGAGCTGGAGCGGCGCGACGCGGGCCTGGGCCTGGTCACGCTGTGCGCCGCGGCGGGCCAGTCGACCGCGCTGGTGATCGAGCGCGTCTGAGCGCGTCTTCTGCTTCAAGTTTTCTTTTCTCATGCATTCCAACATCCGATTCGAGGTCGATGCCGACGGCGTCGCGCTCCTCACCCTCGACGTGCCCGACCGGCCGATGAACGTGTTCACGCCCGGCTTCACGGCCGACCTGCGCGCGGCCGTGGCGCAGATCGCGCAGCGCGCCGACGTGCGCGGCGCCGTCATCACCTCGGGCAAGGCCAGCGGTTTCATGGCTGGTGCCGATCTCAAGGACCTCGTGGGCTTTCACGCGACGGGCGGCAGCGCGGCCGATGCCGCCGAGGCCATCGCGCCCGGCGGTCGCGTGCTGCGCGAGCTGGAGCGCTGCGGCAAGCCCGTGGCGGTGGCGATCAACGGCGTGGCGCTGGGTGGCGGTTTCGAGCTGGCACTGGCCTGCCATCACCGCGTGCTGCTCGACGAGCCGCGTGCGGTGGTCGGGCTGCCCGAGGTCACGGTCGGCCTGCTGCCGGTGGGCGGCGGCACGCAGCGGCTGCCGCGCCTCATCGGCATTGCGCGCGCGCTGCCGCTGCTGCTGTCGGGCCAGCACGTGGCGCCGGCCGAGGCGCTGGCGCTGGGCATGGTCGATGCGCTCGCGCCGGCCGACCAGCTCGTGCAGGTTGCGCGCCTCTGGGTGCTCGACCACCCCGAGGCCGGCCAGCAGCCGTGGGACGTGAAGGGTTTCAAGGTGCCCGGCGGTGCAGGCGCACTGGCGCCGCACGCGGGCGCGAGCTTCGGCGCCACGCTGGCGCAGGTGCGGCGCGACACGCACGACAACCTGCCGGCGCCGCTGGCCATCCTGTCGGCGGTGTACGAAGGCACGCAGCTGCCGATGGACGCGGGCCTGGCGGTCGAAGCGCAGTGCTTCGGTCCTTTGCTCGCCGGTCCGGTGGCGCGCAACCTGATGCGCACGCTGTTCGTGAACCGGGGCGCGGCGCTGCGGCGCAAGGGCGACTTGAGTGCGGTCAATGCTGCGTATGTCGAACGGCTGCGGCAGCTGTACCGCAGTGAAGGCCAAGCGCTGTTTAGCGAGGGTGTGTCGCCCGCGCTCATCGCGAATGCCGCGCGGCAGGCCGGCCTGGCCGAAAGCCCGCTGACCGCTGAAGCCACCGCGACACAGACCGCTACACCGCAGCCCGACGCACGCGCCGTCGGCGAACGCCTGCTGTCGCTGCTCGCGCTCGAAGCGGCGCGCTGCCTCGAGGAGGGCGTGCTGAGGCAGCCGGTCGAAGCCGACCTCGGCGCCGTCCTCGCACTGGGCTATCCCGACTGGACCGGCGGCACGCTCTCGTACATCGAGACCGTCGGCCTCGCCGCCTTCGTCGCACGCTGCGATGCACTCGCAGAGCGCCACGGCGAGCGTTTCAAGCCTTCGCCTGCGTTGCGCCATCGCGCGCAATCGAACACCTCGTTCTATCTCACGGAGCAGGCCGCGTGAGCCCAAGCCGCGCGGAAGCGCTGCAGTCGCTCGTCGCGCTGCTGCAGCTCGAACAGCTCGAGAAGAACCTGTTCCGCGGCACCAGCACCGACATCGGCGCGCCCGCCGTCTTCGGCGGCCAGGTGCTCGGACAGGCGTTGATGGCCGCGGCCCGCACGGTCGACGGGCATGCGGCGCATTCGCTGCACGGCTACTTTTTGCGCGCCGGCGACAAGGCCGCGCCGATCGTCTACGACGTCGACCGCATCCGCGACGGCGCGAGCTTTACCACGCGGCGCGTGGTCGCCATCCAGCATGGCGAGCCGATCTTCCACATGTCGGCCTCGTTCCACCGGCGCGAGGAGGGCGTGTCGCACCAGTGCGCGATGCCCGAGGCGCCGCCGCCCGAAACGCTCACGCCGCGTGCCGGCTCGCGCGCTGGACCTCCGATACGGGTCGAAGGGCCGATCGAGTTCCGCTACGTCGATCCGCGCGACCCGGTCACGGCCGGCCCGCGCCCGCCGCAGAGCCAGCTCTGGCTGCGCACCGCCGACGTGCTGCCCGACGACCCGCTGCTGCACCAGGCCATGCTGGCCTATGCCTCCGACTACAGCTTCATGGGCGTGGCGATGCAGCCGCACGGCCTGGCGTTTCAACAACCCGGCGTGCAGGGCGTGAGCCTGGACCACGCGATGTGGTTCCACCGCGACTTCCGCTGCGACGACTGGTTGCTGTACGACGCCGATTCGCCCTCGGCCGAGCATGCGCGCGGCTTCTGCCGCGGCGCGCTGTTCGACCGCGCGGGCCGGCTCGTGGCCTCGGTCGCGCAGGAAGGCCTGATCCGGGTGCGCCGATGATCAAGCTCGTCTTCTGCCTGCGGCGGCTGCCGCACCTGGACCGTGCGCAGTTCCAGCACCACTGGCGCCACGTGCATGCACCGCTCGTTGCCGAGCGCGCCGAGGTGCTGGGCCTGCGGCGCTACGTGCAGTCGCACACGCTCGACGATGCACTGGTGCAGCCGCTGGCCGTGCCGCGCGGCAGCCCGGCACCCTTCGACGGCGTGGCCGAGCTGTGGTGGGACAGCCTCGCGCCGCGCACCGGTGCACGG
>NZ_CALRZC010000079.1:0-32079 GCF_943372545.1 Variovorax sp. YR752
CTGCAGGCGGGCGAGATCCTCGTCACCACGCATGCCGACCCGTCGCCCACCTACCGGCCGTTCGTGGTGCAGACGCCGCAGGGCACGGTGCGGGCCCGGGGCACGCGCTTCAGCGTGCGCCGCCTCGACGACCACACCACCCGTGTCGCGGTGATCGAGCAGGCCGTCGACATCCGCCCGGCGGACGGCGCCTCGCGCGTGCTGCGGGCCGGCACGCAGGCCGATTTCGAGGCCGGGCGCATCGGCCCCGAGGCCGCCGTGGAGAGCAGCGCCACGCTGTGGGAGCAAGGCATGCTGCTCGCGCGGAACATGCGGCTCGAAGACGTGGTCGCCGAAATGGGCCGCTACCGCAGCGGCGTGCTGCGCTGCCATCCGGCGGTCGCCGACCTGCGCGTGTCGGGCGCCGTGTCGCTGGCCGACACCGACGCCGGGCTCGCGCTGCTGGCGCGCTCGCTGCCGTTGCGCATCGAGCAGACGACCCGGTACTGGGTCACCGTGGCGCCGCGCTAGTGGCGCCCGCGGTTTTTCTGCACGACCGCCTCGCCGGTCGAAAAATATTCGCGCGCAGGTGATCACTTTTTTCGTCTCGTCCGGTGTCAGAGGGAACGACGCATCGATGCCGATGCGCTCTCCCGCCATCACAGACACCAAAGGACGCAGACACATGGGATCGCAGCACGCGCGCCGGCACCGGCACCTCGGGACCTTCACGGTCGCCCTCACCACCACCGCAGTTCACGCGGCCGTTCGCGTGGCATTGGGTGGCGCCATCGGCATCGGCGCGCTGGTGGCAACGCCCGTGTTCGCGGCCGAGCCGGCGGGCACCGGTGCGCGCCAGTTTGCGATTGCCGCCGGCCCGCTCGCCGATGTGCTGGCGCAGTACGCGGCCGCCGCCGGCGTCCCGCTGATCTTCGAACCCGGCACGCTCGCCGGGCTGCGCAGCCCGGGCTTGCGCGGGCGCTATACCGCGCAGGAAGGCTTCGAGCAGGTGCTGCGCGGCAGCGGTTATGAAGTCGTCGGCGGCGGCAGCGGTGGCTCGGTGCTGCGCAAGGCGAGCGCCCCGGTGCGCAGCGGCGCGGGCGACACCGCCGCCACGCTGTCGCCCGTGACGGTGACCGCCGCGACCGAGCGCGAAACGCCCACCAGCCGGGTCAACGGCTACGTCGCCCGGCGCAGCGTCACGGCCACCAAGACCGACACCGCGTTGATCGAGAACCCGCAGTCGGTCTCCGTGATCACCGCCGACGAAATCGGCGACCGCAAGGCCGAGTCGCTCGACGAGGCGCTGCGCTACACCGCCGGCGTCACGCCCAACCTGAAGCCCTGGGCGGTCGACGAGTTCTCGCTGCTGCGCGGCTTCGAACTCGGCACCGCGGGTGTCTTCATGGACGGCCTGCTCACGTCGGGCCGTTCCTATGCGGCGCCCATCGAGCCCTACGGCCTCGAACGGCTCGAAGTGCTGCGCGGCCCCGCGTCGGTGCTCTACGGCAAGATGCCGCCGGGCGGCATGGTCAACGCCGTGAGCAAACGCCCGACCGCCGACACGCTGCGTGAGATCGGCATCGAGTACGGCAGCTACAACCGCAAGCAACTCAAGGCCGACCTTTCCGGCGCGCTCGGCAGCGACAGCGAATGGACCTACCGCCTCACCATGCTGGGGCGCGAGTCGAACACCCGCCTGGACCACGACCGCGACAACCGCCTCTTCATTGCGCCCGCCCTCACATGGCAGCCCAACGCGAGCACCAAGCTCACGCTGCTCGGGCGCTACCAGAAGGACAACCAGGCCTACGCCTGGCAGAACCAGCTGGAGCGGCCCGGCGTGTTCGGCCAGCCGAGCCCACGCGTGAACGTCGGCGGCGACGACAACCGCTGGCGCCGCGACAACAAGATGCTCGGCTACGAGTTCGAGCACAGCTTCAACGACACCTGGTCGGTGCAGCAGAGCATGCGCTACAGCGAGCTCGATCGTTCCGAGACCAACGTGTTCCCGCGCGGCTTGCGCGCCGACGGCTACACGCTCAACCGCAGCTTCTCGCCGCGCGAAACGCACTGGAAGGGCCTGCTGCTCGACACGCGCGTGCAGGCCCGCTTCGACAGCGACCCGCTGAAGCACACCGTGCTGGCCGGTGTCGACTACGCCAAGTCGCGCACCACCGACGAGTTTCCGTACGACCGCCCCTTGCTGTCGCCGATGAACCTGTTCGCGCCCGTGTACATGCACCAGCCGCTCGCGCCGGCCGCCGACCCGTATGTCGACCGGGTGCCAACGAAACAGGTCGGCCTTTACCTGCAGGACCAGATCAAATGGGACCGCTGGGTGCTCACGGCCGGCGTGCGGCATGACAAGGCGGACGCCACGGGCACCCGCACCTTCGGCAAGACCGGCGACAGCAGCGAGATCTACGACACCTCGGCCAGCGCCACCACCGGCCGCGTCGGTGTCGTGTACCTGTTCGACTCGGGCTGGGCGCCCTATGCGAACTACGCCACGTCCTTCTCGCCGGAGATCGGCAAGGACCTGAACGGCAATCTGCTGAAGCCTTCGAAGGGCCGGCAGATCGAAGCCGGCGTGCGCTACCAGCCGACCGCAAAGAACGCCAGCTACACCGCATCGGTGTTCGACATCGTGCGCAGCAACGTGACCACCGCGGCACCGCAAGCGCCCGGAGAAGTCATCCAGACCGGCCAGGTCAGGTCGCGCGGGCTCGAGCTCGAAGCCCGGGCCGATGTGACGAACAACATCAGCCTGATCGCCCAGTACACCTACCTGGACACCCGCATCACGCGCAGCAACGACGGCGACCTGGGCCTGCCGCAGATGAGCGCGCCCAAGCACAGCGCGTCGGTGTGGGGCAAGTATTCGTTCCCGGTGGGCGACTCGACCCGCGCGTTTGCCGCCCTCGGCGTGCGCTACCTTGGCAAGGCGCGTTCGGCCTGGGACACGGGCAACGCCAACATCACGAACCCGAGCATCGCGATGGTCGACCTGGCGCTCGGCTTCGACCGCGGGCCCTGGCGCGTTTCGCTCAACCTCAACAACCTGCTGAACAAGCAGTCGCTGCTGGACTGCAACGGCAGCATCTGCTATCGCAGCGCGGAGCGCACCGCCAACCTGAGCGCGCTCTACCGGTTCTGATGCCGGTGTTGCGCGCCCCCGCGCGCCGCAGCCGGGCCGCCTTGCTGTCGCGCATCGTGGCCGCGCTGTTCGGCGGCTATGCGCTGGCCGCACTGACCAGCGTGGCGGCGCTGGCGCTGCCCATGGGTACCGCCGAGGCCGTGCTCGCCGGCATGCAGGCGAGCTTCCTGGTGTACGCGGGCGCGGTGATCTGGGTGTTTGCCGCACGCAGCGCACGGCGGGCGTGGCTGGGGCTTGCCTTGGTCGCGCTGCCGCTGCTGGCCATGGCATGCAAGGTCTGGGCGGGGGCCGCCGCATGAGCACCGCCGCACCCCGCCTGCGCCAGGCCATGGCCGGCCTGCACACCTGGACCGGCCTGCTGTTCGGCTGGTTGCTCTACGCGATGTTCCTGACCGGCGCGGCGAGCTACTTTCGCGAAGAAATTTCCCAATGGATGCGGCCCGAACTGCCGGCGCTCACGCAACCGCCGGCGGCGGCCGACAGCGCCGCGCGCGCCGTCGCCACCTTGCAGGTGCTCGCGCCGGGCGCCTCCCGATGGGTGATCGATCTGGCGGGCGCGCGCACGAACGTCGTGGCCGCGTCGTGGCGCGTCGGCGAGGTCGACGGCCGTGCCGTGCTCGACCCGCTGACGGGCCAGGCACTGGCTGCGCGCGCGACCGACGGCGGCGAGTTCTTCTATTACTTTCATTTCTCGCTGCACTACCTGCCGCGTGTGGCGGCGCGCTGGCTGGTGGGCCTGGCGACCATGTTCATGCTGGTCGCGCTGGTCAGCGGCGTGATCACGCACAAGAAGATCTTCGCCAACTTCTTCACCTTCCGCCGGGGCAAAGGCCAGCGTTCATGGCTGGATGCGCACAACGCGCTGTCGGTGACCGCGCTGCCGTTTCATTTGATGATCACCTACACCGGCCTGGTGACGCTCATGACGCTGTACATGCCCTGGGGCGCCGACAGCGCGCCTTCAGCCGCGCAGATACGCCCCGCGCTGCGCGCCGAAATGACGGCGCTCCTGCCGGCCGGCGCACCGAGCGGCGTGACCGGCGCGCTCGCCGATGTGGGCGCGATGGTGCGCGAGGCACAGCAGCGCTGGGGCACGGACAGCGTGGCGCGCGTGATCGTCGACCACCCGGGCGATGCCGCGTCGCGGGTGCGTGTCGTGCGCGGTGACGCGGGGCGTGTGTCCGTCAGCCCGCGCTACCTGGTGTTCGACGGCGCTAGCGGCACGTTGCGGCAGGTCAGGGAGCAAACCGGCCCCGCGGCCGAAACCCGCGGCGTGTTGTACGGCCTGCATGTGGCGCGCTTTGCCGATGTCGCGACGCGCTGGCTGTTCTTTCTCTCGAGCCTGGCAGGGACGGCGATGGTGGCCACCGGGCTGGTGCTGTGGACAGTCAAGCGGCGTGCGAAGCAGACGGGCACTGACAAGCCGGCGTTCAGTTTCCGGCTCGTGGAGCGGCTCAACGTCGCCACCATCGCGGGGCTGCCCGTGGCGATGGCAGCTTTCCTCTGGGGCAATCGGCTGCTCCCGCTGGCACTCGCGGACCGGCGCGAATGGGAGATTCACCTGTTCTTCATCGCCTGGGCGCTGGTGTTGCTCTTCGCGATCGCCAGGCCCGTTCACCGCGCGTGGATTGAACTGTTCGCCGCGGGTGCGGCCTTGCTGGCGGTGCTGCCGTGGGTCGGCGTGGTGATGGGGCTTCGCGAGAGTGGGGGCCTCACTGGGTTCGACATTGCGCTGTGGGGCCTGTCGCTGGTGCTGGCGAGCATCGCGATGCGGATCGGGCGCCCGAAGCGGCGGGTTGCACGGCTCTAGGACTTTAGTCCGATGCGCCCGGTGCCCCGGGTCCCTAGCCTCGCGGTGCTTTCACAACGCTCGCAGAGCCGAACCCGCCATGCCGCACACACCTCTTCCCGCGCTTCTCCTTCTCGGTCTTCTTTCACGATGGCCCGGCCTTCGGTGCGCGGCTTCCGTGCTTGCCATGGGCATCCTGGCGGCCTGCGGGGGAGGGGGTGGCGGCGGATCTGCGCCACTCCTCCCGATGGCACTCCCCGCGCCCACCACGCCCACCACGCCAGCTACACCAGCTACACCAGCCAGCTACAGCGTGTCCGGCACGGTGTCCGGCCTGGCGCCGGGCCAGCAGGTGGTGCTGCTCAACAACGCGGGCGACGCGCTCACCGTCTACGTCGACGGCAGCTTCAGCTTCCCGACACCGGTGGCCCCGAACGGCAGCTACGCGGTGACCGTCGGCACGCAGCCGGACACACAGCACTGCGTGGTCACCCACGGCAGGGGCAGCAACGTGAATGCCGAAGTCTCTGGCGTGGGCGTCGCCTGCCTGGCATCGGGCCTTACCAGTACGGTGGCGGGGAGCGGCGTTCGGGGCAGCGCTGACGGTACGGGTGTCGCGGCCGAGTTCGACAGGCCGTTTCGCACCGCGTTCGACAGCAACGGAAACATGTATGTGGCCGACAACTACAACCACATGATCCGCAAGATCACTCCCGCTGGCGTCGTGACCACTTTGGCCGGGACGAAGACGGCCGGCAAAGCCGACGGGCTGGGCTCTGCCGCGTCGTTCTATTTGCCGACGGGCATTGCCGTGGATCGCAGCGGCAACTTGTATGTTGCTGATTCCGGTAATCATCTGATCCGCCGGATCACCCCTGAGGGCCTCGTCTCCACGTGGGCTGGAACCGGGACGTCAGGCTTTGCGGACGGTGTCGGTGTGGCCGCGTCGTTCGACCTGCCCGCCGCCCTGGCACTGGATGGCAGTGGCAACCTGTATGTCGCGGACTTCGGGAACAACCGCATTCGCAAGGTGACACCCGCCGGCGTCGTGACTACGTTGGCGGGCTCGGGAGCGAAGGGGCGTGCCGACGGAACTGGTGCTGCCGCATCTTTCAGTAACCCACAAGGCTTGGCGCTCGACGGCAATGGCGATCTCTATGTCGCGGATCGAAACAACTACTTGATTCGCAAGCTCACGCCAGCCGGCGTCGTCACCACCCTCGCAGGCAGCGGGGCCCCGGGCTCGGGCAATGGAGCGGGCGCTGCAGCTTCCTTCGCCCTTCCGGTCGACGTCGCGGTGGGCAGCAGCGGCAATATCTATATCGCCGACGCGGTAAACCACATGATTCGCGAGATGACTCCGGCTGGCGTGGTGTCCATCTTGGCGGGGAGCACGACCAGTGGGCGAACCGACGGCCTCGGTGCCGCAGCATCGTTCCAGAATCCCGCGGGCATCACGATCGATGGCGATGGCATCCTTTACGTCGCCGACTACGGCAACAGCCTGATTCGCAAGGTCATGCCCTGATCCTGTGCAATGCGGCTGGCGATCAGGGCCGCAAAGGTGCTACTGCCCCGCCACCTTCACGAACACCGGATTCGAATAGAACCACAGGTCGTTGTAGTTGCGCGCATTGATCGCGTTGAAGCGCGTGACCGGGTCATCACCGGCCGGCGTGGGCGTGCGTGCATCGAACAGCGGTTCGCCGCCTGCGGTTTCGTTCGGCACGTCGGTGCCGAGGTTGGTGCCTCGCAGGCGGAAGTACTGGTTGTTGCCGGCCTTCACGGTGTAGCTCACCGCGAAGTAGCCTTCGGTGTCGAGCGTCCAGTCGGCGCGGGTGAAGCGCTTGACCACGCGGGTCGTCGGGTTGGTGTCGCGCGCGTAGCCGGGGGTGCCCGGGAGTTCACGGCCGGTGACGTCGCCTGCGATGAGGTCGATGTGGTCGACCACGGGCTTCACGTTGGCATACACGCCGCTGCCGAGCTGGTACTCGAAGTTGTTGCGCTCGGGGCTCTTGAAGCGGATGGTGATCTTCAGGTCTTCGCCCGGCCTGGCGCTCACTTCGGTGCCCATCTCGCCGGCGCCCTTGGCGCTTTGGACCTTGAAGTCGAGCGCGTTGATCAGGCTGCCGTTGACCGCGAAGAGCTTGCCCGAACGCATCGCCGTGAGCAGCGACTTCGGGTCCTTGATGTCGCCCCAGAGGTGGTTCTTCGCGTACTCGCCGGGCGCGTAGCCGCTGCTGTACAAGCCCTTCGAGGTCGTGAAGTGGTAGTCGGAATCGGCCGTGTTCCAGATGTGGCGGCCTTCGGACAGCAGGGCGTCCCAGGTGCCACCGAGTTTGGCGACGAGGTAGTCGACGCCGCCGTAGGTGCGCGAGGGCAGGTTGGCCGGCGTGTAGGCGCTTTCGTAGCCGCCGCGGTCGGGCTCCATCTGGTTGCCGACCATGCCCTCGAGCGAGAACACGATGTCGGGCGCGGCATCGTTCATCTCGCGCAACTGGGTGGCCGTGTATTTGCCGGGGCTGCGCGAGGGGTGGTTGATCTGCAGGTAGCTGGAGTCGGGGTAGTTCTTCTTGAGCCACGCGATGGCCTTGAGCACGTCTTCGTGCGTCGTGGAGGCGCGTGCGTCCTTGGCGTTCCAGGCCGCGACGTCGGCAGGCGGGAACAGCGCGGGGTCGCGGTTGGTGAACAGGTATTCGAACTGGCTCACGGCCTTGAGCGCCGCGTCGGACATCGGGCTGTCGGTCAGGATGCCGACGTTGCCGTGGTCGTGCGTGGCCATGTCCCATTCGAAGGACGCGAAGATCGTCTTGTCGGCGTACTTGCCGCCGGCCTGCAGTGCCTTGATGCGCGGCACCTGATAGAGGGCCATGCCTCGCGAGAACGGAATCGCCGGGTCGAGCTTGCGGCCGTCGTTGTCATAGGAAGACAGGCGCAGGTGGTCCGAGAGCGCGACCCAGTCGAGGCCGAAGGTGTCGAAGGCCTTGGCGAGCACCTGGTCGAGCGTGGAAATCTGCTGCGTGTCCTCCGACTGGATGGTGTGGACGTGCAGGTCGCCGACGGTCCAGCGGCCGGCGGGCGCGGCCGGTGGCGGCGGTGGTGTGGCGGGCGAGGGCGCCGGTGCTGGGGCCGGCGGTGCGATGGGCAGGCCGGCGAACGGCGCACCGCCGCCGGAGCCGCCGCCGCACGCGGTCAGCAGGGCCGCGCCGAGCGCGAGGGTCGAGAAAAGGGACGTGCGAAAGCGGGGCGCGGGAGGCAGGATTTTCATGGCGACACAAACAGCAACGGCCAGCGCATGGCGGGCCGCCGCTTCGGGATTTCAATGAGGCGGAGTGCGTGAACACACATCCGCCGAAGAAGCCCGGAGTCTGAAATCCTGTCGTGACGCTTCGATGAAACTGCGATGAAAGTTCACACCCGAAGGCGTGTACTTTCAACGGGTTTCGGGCGCTCAGAAGGTGTGAATGAATCCGGCGTGGCCGAGCAGCACGCTCAGGCGCGTCCCCTCAAGGCGCAAAGCGCAGCCATAGCTCGGGCTATGGCGAGCATTTGCAACGCAGAGGGGGCGTGTCTGGGCGGGATGAGCGGACATGGCGGGTTCGTTCGCACCTTCTTAGGCCAGCAGATCGCTCAGCGTGCGCGCCACCACCTTGGTCGCGCGGCGCAGGTCTTCGAGCACCACGCGTTCGTCGCTGCGCTTGGCGTGCGACTCGAGCACGGTGCGCGGGCCGGCGCCGTAGATCACGCCCGGAATGCCGGCTTCGACGTACAGGCGCACGTCGGTGTACAGCGGCGTGCCCATGGCCTTGATCGGCTCGCCGAACAGCTCGCCGCCGTGCTTCTGGATCGCATCGACCAGCGGTTGGTTGCCGGCCAGCGGCTTCATCGAATTGGCGAGCAGCATGCGCTTGATGTCGACCGTGATGCCCGCGCTCTCGGCGGCGGCATCGGCGATCACCTGGCGGATGTTGGCTTCGACCTCGACCGGGTTCTCTTCGGGGATCATGCGGCGGTCGAGCTTGAACACGACCTTGCCGGGCACGACGTTGGTGTTGGTGCCACCCTCGATGCGGCCCACGTTCAGGTAGGGATGCGTGATGCCCTCGACCTTCGACGTGACTTGCTGGTAGAGCGTGTTCTGCGCGTACAGCGCATTCAAGATCTTCGTGGCGCCCTGCAGCGCGTCGATGCCGGTGGTGGGCACGGCGGCGTGCGCCATCTTGCCGTGCACGGTCACTTCCATCTGCAGGCAGCCGTTGTGGGCGGTGACCACTTCGTAGCTGAAGCCGGCCGCGATCATGAGGTCGGGCTTGGTCAGGCCCTTCTCGAGCAACCAGCCCGGGCCGAGGATGCCGCCGAACTCTTCGTCGTAGGTGAAGTGCAGTTCGATGCTGCCCTTGGTGGGCTTGGCCACGGCTTCGAGCGCGCGCAGCGCGAAGGTGAAGCTGGCGAAGTCGCTCTTGCTGACGGCGGCGGCGCGGCCGTACAGGCTGCCATCGACGATCTCGCCGCCATACGGGTCGTGCGTCCAGCCTTCGCCGGGCGGCACCACGTCGCCGTGGGCGTTGAGCGCGACGGTGCGGCCGCCATTGCCGTATTTGCGGCGCACGATCAGGTTGGTGATCGATTCGAGGCCGTAGTCCTTCACCTCTTGCGCGGGCACGGCGTGCTTCTCGGCATCGAGGCCGAAGTCTTTCAGCAGCTCGGCGGTGCGCTCGGCGTGCGGCGCGTTGTTGCCGGGCGGCGTGTCGGTGGGCACCTGCACCAGTTGCTGCAGGAACTGCACTTCCTCGTCGAAGTGGGCGTCGATCCAGGCGTCGAGTTTGGCGTAGTCGGTCATGGTGGTTGTTCTTCTGTAATCGGTCAGTGGGCTTGTTCGGCGGCGAGGTTGTCCAGGAGGAGCTGGAACGCTTGCACGGCCAATTGAATGTCGTCGTTGGTGCTCGACTCGAGCGGGTTGTGGCTGATGCCCGAGTTGATGCCGCGCACGAAGAGCATGGCCTGCGGCATCACCTCGTGCAGCTTCATGGCGTCGTGGCCGGCGCCGCTGGGCATGCGAAAGAGGGGAATGCCCAGTGCATCAACGGCCTGTTCCCAGCGCTGCTGCCAGGCCGGTGCGCTCGGCGCGGCGGCGGCGCGCATGGTTTCCTCGAGCTCGTAGCGCACGCTGCGGCGTTCGCAGATGTCCTTCAGTGCGGCGACCACGTCGTTCGCCAGCGCGTCGCGCTGCGTGTTGTTGGGCGCGCGCAGGTCGAGGCTGAACTTGCAGCGGCCGGGCACGACGTTGATGGAGCCGCTCGGCACTTCGAGCATGCCGACGGTGCCGACCGAGTCGCCGTCTTTCGCGGCGCGCTGCTCGGTGTACAGGATGAGTTCGGCCACGGCCGCGGCGGCGTCGCGGCGGCGGTCCATGGGCGTGGTGCCGGCGTGGCTGGCCATGCCGATGACTTCGCCCACGTAGCGCACACTGCCGTTGATGGAGGTGACGATGCCCAGCGGCAGGTCGAGCTCGGTGAGCACGGGGCCCTGCTCGATGTGCACCTCGACAAAACCGAGGTAACGCGCGGGGTCGCGCTGGATCTTCGGAATGTCTTCTTCCTGCAGGCCGGCGTGCTGCATGGCCTCGCGCATGGTGATGCCGTCGGCATCTTTCTGGTCGAGCCAGCGCGTGTCGAAGTGGCCGATGAGCGCGCCCGAGCCGAGGAAGGTGGCCTTGTAGCGCTGGCCTTCTTCTTCGGCGAAGCCGACGACTTCGAAGGCGAAGGGCAGGCGGCGGTTCTGGCGCTTGAGTTCGCGCACGCAGGCCATGGGCACGAAGATGCCCAGGCGGCCGTCGTACTTGCCGCCGTTGCGCACGGTGTCGTAGTGCGAGCCGGTGAGCAGGGTCTTGGCATCGGGCTTGGCGCCTTCGTAGCGGCCGACCACGTTGCCGACCGCATCGATGTGCACGGAGTCGAAGCCGCAGTCGCGCATCCAGCCCGAAATGTTCGCGGCGCAGGCGCGGTGCGCGTCGGTCAGGTACGTCACGGTGAGCTGGCCCTTCTCGGCATAGCCGGGGTCGGTATGCACCGACAGCTGCTCCTGCCAGTCCCACACGTCGTTGCCGAGCGTGATGTCGGCACCGAATTTGTCGTTCAGGCGGATCTCGGCGATGCGATGGATGTTGCGCAGCGCCTCGCCGAGTTCGAAGCTCGGGTGGTTGTGCAGCCGGCGCGCGAAGGTCTCGATGATCTCGCGCTTGGCCAGGCCCGTGCCGCGCGGACCGCGCACGGCCAGGATGAACGGGAAGCCGAACTTGGCGTTGTAGTCGGCGTTGAGCTTCTGGATCTGCGCGAACTCTTCGGGCGTGCAGTCGGTCAGGCCGGCCTTGTTCTGCTCGTTGGTCGACTCGGCGGTGAGCGTCTTGCTGACCATGGCCTTGCCGGCGAGCTCGGGGTGGGCGCGGATGAGGCCGATCTGCTCGTCGGCCGACGACGCAGCCAGCGCCTGCACCAGCGCGTGCTTGAGGTGCGCGAGCGAACGGAAGGGGCGCTGCACCAGCGCGCGCTGCGCGATCCAGGGCGAGTGCTCGTACACGCCGTCGAGCATGGCGACGGCAGAGGCCGGCCCGGCGGCGTTGAGTTGGGCAAGGGTGAGGAGAGGGGTGCTCATGATGCGGCTCCGGCTTCGAAGGGGTGCGCCTGCTTCCAGTGGCGCGCGATGTCGACGCGGCGGCAGACCCAGACCTTGTCGTGTGTGGCGATGTGATCGAGAAAACGCTGCAGCGCCGTGATGCGGCCGGGGCGGCCGAGCAGGCGGCAGTGCATGCCGATGCTCATCATCTTGGGGCTGTCGTCGCCGTTCGGGTCGCCTTCGGCGTACAGCGCGTCGAAGGTGTCCTTCATGTACTGGAAGAACGGGTCGGCGTGCGAGTAGCCCTGCGGCAGTGCAAAGCGCATGTCGTTCACGTCGAGCGTGTAGGGCACGATGAGCTGCGGCACCACGCTGCCGTCGGTCTTCTGCACCTTCATCCAGAAGGGCAGGTCGTCGCCGTAGTAGTCGCTGTCGTACTCGAAGCCGCCGTAGTCGGCCACGAGGCGGCGCGTGCGCGGGCTGTCGCGGCCGGTGTACCAGCCGAGCGCGCGCTCACCGGTGAGCTTTTCGATGGCTTCCATGCCCAGGCGCATGTGCTCGCGCTCGGTGGCTTCGTCGAGGTTCTGGTAGTGAATCCAGCGCCAGCCGTGGCAGGCGATTTCGTGGCCGAGTTCCTTGAAGGCGGCCGTGAGCTCGGGGTAGCGCTCCAGTGCCATGCCCACGCCGAACACGGTGAGCGGCAGGCCGCGCTTTTCGAACTCGCGCAGGATGCGCCACACGCCGGCGCGCGAGCCGTACTCGTAGATGCCTTCCATGCTGATGTGCCGGTCGGGGAAGCTCGCCGGGTTGAACATCTCGGAAAGAAACTGCTCCGAGCCCGCGTCGCCGTGCAGCGTGGCGTTCTCGCCGCCTTCTTCGTAGTTGAGGACGAACTGCACCGCCACGCGCGCGCCGCCGGGCCAGTGGGCGTGGGGCGGGTTGCGGCCGTAGCCGACGAGGTCACGTGGGTAGGGCAGGGTGGTGTCGTAGACAGTCATGGTGTGGATCAGGACAACGCGAGGGAGATGTCGTTGGTCGGGACCTTGCGGTCGAAGGTGAGGTTGGCCTCGACGTGTTCCAGGTGCTCGGTCATGAGGCGCACGGCGAGTTCTTCGTCGCGCGCGGCCAGCGCCTTCACGATGTCGGCGTGCTCGTCGTTGGAGTGCTCGGCGGCGCTGGTGCTCTGGTACATGAGCGTGATGAGGGCGCAGCGCGAGATCAGCTCGCCCAATATTTGCGCCAGCACCTGGTTGCCCATGAGTTCGGCCATGCGCACGTGGAAGTCGCCCAAGAGCTCGGTGCGGCCCGACACGTCTTCACCGCCGACGGCCGATTTCTCGAGCGCCACGTGCTCCTTGAGCGCCTTGATCTTGGCCGGCGTGACGCTGCGCACGAAGGCGCGCGTCATTTCGGCCTCGAGCATACGGCGCACGGCGAACACCTGCTTGGCCTCGTCGACGGCGGGCGCGGCCACGAAGGCCCCGCGCGCCGGCTCGAGCCGGATCAGCTTGTTTTGCGAGAGCTGGAACAGCGCCTGGCGCACCAGCGTGCGCGACACGCCGAAGTGATCGGCCAGCTTCTGCTCGGCGAGCTTGGTGCCGGGCTGAAGGCGGTGCTCGACGATGGCCTTCGTGAGGGCATCGACGATCGAACGGGTGGTGGAGGACTCCATGTTTTTCATGATAGACCCAAAGCCGGTAACTGTATACACTTTTGTCCACCGGAATTTCCCACCCCTCTGGTCCCCCCGATCTCACCGATCCGGCACCATTTTTTGAAGGAACGCCCCATGGGTTTGAGCACTCACGTACTGGACACGATGCACGGCGGCCCCGCGGCCGGCATGGAGGTGGCGCTGTACACCACCGACGGCGACGCCGCGACGCTGGTGAAGCGCTTCACGCTGAATTCGGACGGCCGCAGCGACGGCCCGCTGTACGACAACAACTCGATCAAGGTCGGCACCTACCGCTTGGTGTTCGACGTGGCGGGTTATTTCAAGGCCCGCGGCGTGACGCTGCCGGAGCCGAACTTCCTGAACAAGGTGGCGCTGGACTTCGGCGTGGCGCACACCGACCAGCACTACCACGTGCCCCTGCTCGTGAGCCCGTGGAGCTACTCCACGTACCGCGGCTCCTGAGGTCAGTCGCCTTGCTGTTGACCTTCGGTGAGCGTGTCGAGCTGGAAGCGCCCGCTCTTGTCCCACAGCCAAGTGTCGGTCCACGTGACCGCGCCCAGGCGCTGGGCGGGCGGGAAGGGCGCGGCCTGCAGCACGGTGCGCTCGATCTCGGCGATCACCTCGGGCGCGTGCTTGGGCGCGCGCATCCAGTGCATCGAGACCACCTTGCCGCCGGTGTCGAGGTTCACCTGCAGGGTGCCGACCGCGTACAGCAGGGGCGGCATCTGGCCCTTGTAGATGCGCGAGGCGTTGGCGTTGTAGATGTGGCGGGCGGCGTCGCGGCGGTAGTCGCGCGCGGTGGCTGCGCTCGAAGCGCGCGGTGCGGGCCCGCTGCCCTGTGCGTTGCTGGCACCGCTCAGCTGGCCGGGCACCGAGCCCGTCGAGCCGCAGCCGGCGAGCCACAAGGCGGAAAGAACAGTGGCGGCCCAGGCGAGGCGGCGCGGCGTAAGCTGGCGGTTCGTCATCATCGCCGGGGTTATACCGTGAGTCGTTGCGGTCCAGGCAACCGAAGGTATCGGGCATGCGCAGCGCCGGGCCGCCCCAAGCAAGCTCGCACCGCAGCGCGGAGCGCGGAGGTTTTCGAATGACCGGTGCGGTCGATCAATTGCTGGCACGTCTTCAATATGAGGACGCGGTTCTGGTGCGCGTCGAATCGACGCAGGGCTCGGCCCCGCGCGAGGCCGGCACCTGGATGGCCGTGTGGGCCGACGGGCTCACGGCCACCATCGGCGGCGGGCAGCTGGAGTTCCAGGCCACGCAGGAAGCACGCGAGATCCTGGCCGGCACGCGCAGCCTTGACGGCGTGCAGCGCTACCCGCTGGGCCCGAGCCTGGGGCAGTGCTGCGGCGGCGTGATGTTCCTCACCTACCGGCGCATCGGCGCGGCCGACGCGCCCGCGCTGCAGAAAGAACTGGTCGCGCAACTCGAACCCGTGGCGTTGTTCGGCGGCGGCCACGTGGGTGCTGCATTGGCGCGCCTGCTGGCCGTGTTGCCGTTCTCGGTGCGCTGGATCGACAGCCGCGACGGCGTGTTCCCCGACGCGCTACCCGCGCAGATCGACACCGAGCACTCCGAGCCTGTGCAGGACGCGGTGGCCGCGCTCGCGCCCGGCAGCCGCGTGCTGATCATGAGCTTCAGCCACGCCGAAGACCTCGACATCGTCATCGCCTGCCTGAAGCGTTTGCGCACGCGCAACGACCTGCCCTACATCGGCCTCATCGGCAGCAAGACCAAATGGGCCACCTTCCGCCACCGGCTGGAAGCGCGCGGCTTCACGGCCGACGAGCTGGCGCACGTCACGTGCCCGATCGGCGTGCCCGGCATCACGGGCAAGGAGCCCGAGGTGATCGCGGTCGCCGTGGCGGCACAGTTGTTGCAATCGCTGGGCTGAACAGGGTTTTCCCTTGGCGGCAACGCCGCAAATAGCATCCCGCCTCGTGTCAAAACTGTATACACTTTCGGTCCACAACAAGCCGCAGCGGAGCGAGGTCGTTTTCAACGGACCTGCGTTCGCGGCACTTTCTCTGCTTACAGCGCCCGCAGTGGTGAGCAGGCTGAAACCCCTCATCGACGCCCCACGCGTCTAGAGGGTTGCGAGAGAGCACATGGAAAGCTATTACCTCGACTGGGCCAACCTGCTGCTGCGCTGGGTCCACGTCATCACCGCCATCGCCTGGATCGGCGCCTCCTTCTACTTCGTGATGCTGGACAACAGCCTCGAGAAGCCGCAGGACCAGGAATCGCTCGACAAGGGCGTGGGCGGCGAGCAATGGGCCGTGCACGGCGGCGGTTTCTACAACAGCCAGAAGTACGCACTGGCGCCCAAGAAGCTGCCCGACCACCTGCACTGGTCGTACTGGGAGAGCTACTCGACGTGGCTCACGGGCTTTGCGCTGTTCACCATGTCGTACCTGTGGAACGCGAGCACGTACCTCATCGACAAGAGCAAGATGGACTGGCAGCCCGGCGCCGCCATTGCCGTGGCGCTGGCTTTCTTCGTCGTGTTCTGGATGGTCTACGACGGCATCTGCCAGATCTTCGGGCGCCGCAAGAACGGCGACACCATCGTCGGCGTGCTGATCGCGATCTTCATCGTCTTCGCGACCTGGCTGGCCTGCCAGTGGTTCGCGGGCCGTGCGGCCTTCCTGCTGGTGGGCGCCATGATGGCCACCACCATGAGCGGCAACGTGTTCTTCTGGATCATCCCGGGCCAGCGCAAGAACGTGAAGGCGCTGCGCGAAGGCCGGCCGGTCGATCCGGTGCACGGCCAGCGCGGCAAGCAGCGCAGCGTGCACAACACCTACTTCACGCTGCCGGTGCTGTTCGCGATGCTGAGCAACCACTACAGCTTCACCTACACGCACAAGTACAACTGGATCGTGCTGCTGCTGATCATGCTCGGCGGCGCGGCCATCCGGCAGTTCTTCGTGGTGCGCCACCGCTTCAAGCTGGGCAACGCGGGCAACCCGCTGCCCTACGCCATGGTCGGCATCGCGGTGCTGGGCCTCACGATCGTGTGGATGAAGCCCGAGCCGGCAGCGCCGGTCGCGGCCAGCGCCGCCCAGGCCGTGCCCGCCGTGGCCTACCAGGACGTGCAGAAGGTGCTCGAGCAGCGCTGCTTCATGTGCCACGGCGCGGCCGTGCAGATGAAGAACGTGCGCGTCGACACGCCCGACCAGGTGACGGCGCATGCCCAGGCGATCTACCAGCAGGTCGTGGTGACCAAGATCATGCCGATGAACAACGCGACCAACATCACCGACGAAGAGCGGGCGTTGATCAGCCGCTGGTTCCAGGCCGGCGCCAAGACGAACTAGCAGGCCGTGGCCTGCGAGGGCGGGCCGCCGGTCGTCGCACAATCGCCGAATGGAGACAACACGCAAGCCATGACCGCATCGACCTCGCCCTCAGCAACAGCTCCCGATCCGCGCGAAGCCCCGCGCGCTTTTCTCGAACACCTGTACCGCGTGGCGGTGGACCGCGCACTGCCGCTGTCCACGCTGGGCGCCCATCTGCCGAAACCGCCCAAGGGCCGTACCGTGGTGCTGGGCGCCGGCAAGGCCGGCGGCTCGATGGTGCAGGCGCTCGAAGCGCTGTGGCCGGCCGACGCGCCGCTGTCGGGCCTCGTCGTCACGCGCTATGACCACATTCCGCCGCGCCCCGAAGGCGTGCCGCAGCGCATCGAGATCGTCGAGGCCGCGCACCCCGTGCCCGACGCGGCCGGCCAGCAGGCGGCCGAGCGCATCCTCGCGCTCACGCAGGGCCTCACGGCCGACGACCTCGTGCTGTGCCTCATCTCCGGCGGCGGCTCGTCGCTGCTGGTGCTGCCGGCCGAAGGCCTCACGCTGGCCGACAAGCAGCGCATCAACAAGCAGTTGCTCGACAGCGGCGCCCACATCGGCGAGATGAACTGCGTGCGCAAGCACCTGTCGCGCATCAAGGGCGGCCGGCTTGCGGCGGCCTGCGCGCCGGCGCGCGTGGTGACGCTCACCATCAGCGACGTGCCCGGCGACGACCCGGCCGTGATCGCCAGCGGCCCCACCGTGCCCGACGCCACCACCTGCGCCGACGCGCTCGCCATCCTCGACCGCTACGGCATCGAGGTGCCGGCGCCCGTGCGCGCGCAGCTCGACAGCGGCGCGCTCGAAACGCCCAAGCCCGACGACGCCGCGTTCACCGGCCACAGCACGCACATGATCGCCACGCCGCAGCAGTCGCTCGAAGCCGCCGCCGCAGCCGCGCGCGCTGCCGGCCTCGAGGCGCACATCCTCAGCGACGAGATCGAAGGCGAATCGCGCGAAGTCGGCAAGGTGCACGGGGCGCTCGCGCGGGCCGTGGCGCTGCGCGGCGCGCCGTTCGCGCGGCCCTGCGTCATCCTGTCGGGCGGCGAGACCACGGTGACCATCCGTGCGCGCCAGCCCGGCCAGGCCAAGGGCCGCGGCGGGCGGGCCGGCGAGTTCTGCATGGGCCTGGCGGGCGCGCTCATGGGCCAGCCGCAGGTGTGGGCGCTGGCCGCCGACACCGACGGCATCGACGGCGTGGAAGACAACGCCGGCGCCTTCGTCACGCCCGACACCCTGGCGCGCGCCACGGCGCAGGGCAAGAAGCTGTCCGATCACCTCGACCGCAACGACGCCTACGGCTACTTCGACGCCATTGGCGACCTGTTCGTGACCGGTCCGACGAACACCAACGTCAACGACTTCCGCGCGATCCTCGTGCTGTAGGCGCGCTCAGGCACCCAACGGGGGCTCGGGCAAGCTTTGTGAACTCAGGTTAATCTACGGCCCCCGGCGGCGCTTGGCCGCCGTTGTCGCATGCGCACCCCCACGGGGTGCCGCGCCGCGCGCCCGATTTCCCGTTTCGTTTTCACCATCCAGTCCTCGAAGGAAAGAGTTCGCCATGACCGCCACCTACACCGACACCCGCCTGCTGATCGACGGCCAATGGGTCGACGCCGCCGACGGCAAGACGCTCGACGTGCTGAACCCCGCCACCGGCAAGGCCATCGGCAAGGTGGCGCACGCCAGCATCGTCGACCTCGACCGTGCCCTGGCCGCCGCCCAGCGCGGCTTCGAAGCCTGGCGCGACACGCCCGCCAACGAGCGCGCCGCCGTGATGCGCCGCGCCGCCGGCCTGATCCGCGAACGCGCCCTGGACATCGCCAAGCTGCTGACGCAGGAACAAGGCAAGCCGCTGGGTGAAGCCAAGGTCGAAATGATGGCCGCCGCCGACATCATCGAGTGGTTCGCCGACGAAGGCCGCCGCGTGTACGGCCGCATCGTGCCCTCGCGCAACCTGGCCGCGCAGCAGCTGGTCATCAAGGAGCCGGTCGGCCCGGTCGCGGCTTTCACGCCGTGGAACTTCCCCGTCAACCAGATCGTGCGCAAGCTCGGCGCCGCGCTCGCCACCGGCTGCTCCTTCCTGGTGAAGGCGCCCGAAGAAACCCCGGCCTCGCCGGCCGCGCTGCTGAAGGCCTTTGTCGACGCCGGCATTCCGGGCGGCGTCGTGGGCCTCGTGTTCGGCAACCCGGGTGAGATCTCGAGCTACCTGATTGCGCACCCGATCATCCGCAAGGTCACGTTCACCGGCTCCACCCCGGTCGGCAAGCAGCTGGCCGCGCTGGCCGGTTCGCACATGAAGCGCGTCACGATGGAACTGGGCGGTCACGCCCCGGTGATCGTGGCCGAAGACGCCGACGTGGCGCTGGCCGTCAAGGCCGCCGGTGCCGCCAAGTTCCGCAACGCGGGCCAGGTCTGCATCTCGCCGACCCGCTTCCTGGTGCACAACAGCCTGCGCCATGAGTTCGCGAGCCTGCTGGTCAAGCACGCCGAAGGCCTGAAGATGGGCGACGGCCTGGCCGAAGGCACCAACCTCGGCCCGCTGGCCAACGCCCGCCGCCTCACGGCCATGGCCCACGTGCTGGAAGACGCGCGCAAGAAGGGCGCCACCATCGCCACCGGCGGCGACCGTGTCGGCGACACCGGCAACTTCTTCGCACCCACCGTCATCACCGACGTGCCGCTGGACGCCGACGTGTTCAACAACGAACCCTTCGGCCCCATCGCCGCGATCCGCGGCTTCGACACGCTTGAAGAAGCCATCACCGAAGCCAACCGCCTGCCTTTCGGTCTGGCCGGTTACGCCTTCACCAAGTCGATCAAGAGCGCGCACCTGCTGAGCCAGAAGCTCGAGCTCGGCATGCTGTGGATCAACCAGCCCGCCACGCCTTCGCCGGAAATGCCGTTCGGCGGCGTGAAGGATTCGGGCTACGGTTCGGAAGGTGGCCCCGAGGCGATCGAGGCCTACTTGAACACCAAGGCCGTTTCGATCCTCGGCGTTTAACTAGTCTTCGGCGGAGGCGTTCCAGAACGCCTGCTGGACGCCTTCAAGCGCTTCCAGTTCCGTGATCACCTGGTCGAGCTCCTCGGGCTCGACCGCGGTGGCGTAGAGCGTCGCAGCAATCTCCGTGTCGGCCTGCCCGAAGGCGTGCTGGTCGATGTCGCGCACCGGGTAGTTCGCGGCTTCCAGTTGCACCAGCAGCTGGTCCATCACCTCGGGCCGCGCCGCGCGTGAGCAGATCACGCGCACCGTGTACGTTGCCTCGCTCGATTCCTCGTGCACCGGGCGGCGGTTGATGCGGTTCACCACCGGGCGCAGCAGCGTGTTGCTCGCGAGCACGAACAGCGCCGCGATCAGTGCTTCGCCCAGCAGGTTGGCGCCCGCGCAGGCGCCCACTGCGGCCGACCCCCACAGCGTGGCGGCCGTGTTCAGGCCCGTGATGTTGGCGCCTTCTTTCATGATCGCGCCCGCGCCCAGAAAACCGATGCCCGAGACCACGTAGGCGACCACGCGCACCGAGCCGTCGGGGCCGCCCAGGCGGGCCGCCATGTCGACGAACACGGCGGCGCCCACGGCCACGAGTGTGTTGGTGCGCAGTCCCGCGGTGCGCTGGCGCATCTGGCGTTCGAAGCCGATCAGCGAGCCGAGCAGAAAGGCCGCGCCCACGCTGATGAAGGTGTTCAGCAGCGAGTGCAGGTTGATGTTGCGGATGGCTTCCATGGTGAGTGATCCTCCTGATCCTCTGTGTGCGAAGCAGGGTAGCGGCCTTGTGTGACAGCCGCGACCCTGCGTTCGCCGGGTGATGCTTGATGCTTGTTCTTACTGCCAGCCGTACCGGCGCGCGTACCAACCCTTCACCGCCTGCGTCAGCGTCGCGTAGCCGACCAGCATCAGCACCAGCCACGGGAAGTACGCGAGCGGCAGCGCCTGCAGCTTGAAGTAGTGCGCCAGCGGCCCCATCGGCAGCCAGATGCCGACTGCCGCAATCGCCGCGCCCATGGCCAGCAGCGGCCAGGCCGCGCGGCTTTGCAAAAACGGAATCTTGCGCGTGCGGATCAGGTGCACGATGAGCGTCTGCGACAGCAGGCCTTCGATGAACCAGCCCGACTGGAACAGCGTCTGGTGCTCCACCGAATTGGTCGCGAACACGAACCACATCACGGTGAAGGTGAGGATGTCGAACACCGAGCTCAGCGGCCCGAAGAACACCATGAAGCGGCCCAGGTCGGCCGGGTTCCAGCGCTGCGGCGTCTTCAAAAATTCCTCGTCCACGTTGTCGAACGGGATCGCGATCTGCGACACGTCGTACAGCAGGTTCTGCACCAGCAGGTGCAGCGGCAGCATCGGCAGGAAGGGCAGGAAGGCACTCGCCACCAGCACCGAGAACACGTTGCCGAAGTTCGAGCTGGCCGTGATCTTGATGTACTTGAGCATGTTGGCGAAGGTGCGGCGGCCTTCGATCACGCCTTGCTCCAGCACCATCAGGCTCTTCTCGAGCAGGATGATGTCGGCGGATTCCTTGGCCACGTCCACCGCACCGTCCACCGAGATGCCGATGTCGGCGGCACGCAGCGCGGGCGCGTCGTTGATGCCGTCGCCCATGAAGCCGACCACGTGGCCGTTGGCATGCAGCGCCTGCACGATGCGTTCCTTGTGCGCGGGCGTGAGCTTGGCGAACACCTGGCGCATTTCCACCACCTGCCGCAGCTCGGCCTCGTTCATGCGCTCGACCTCGTGGCCCAGCACCATGCGCCCGGCGTCGATGCTGACGTCGCCGCAGACCTTGCGCGTGACCAGCTCGTTGTCGCCGGTCAGCACCTTCACTGCCACGCCGTGCGCGGCCAGCGCCAGCAGCGCGGGCGCGGTCGATTCCTTCGGCGGATCGAGAAAGGCCACGTAGCCCAGCAACGTGAGCCCCGCTTCGTCGGCCACGCTGTAGGCCGGCTTGCGCGCATCGGCGTGCAGCGTGCGGCTGGCCACGGCCACCACGCGCAGGCCCTGGGCATTGAGCTCCGAGGCCACGCGGTGGATGCGCGCCATCACGTCGGCGTCGAGTGCGAGCACTTCGGCACCGCGTTCGACCGAGGTGCACACCGACAGGATCTCTTCGAGCGCGCCCTTGCAGATCAGCAGGTGCTCGTCGTCGCCGTGCGCCACCACCACCGACATGCGGCGGCGCGAGAAGTCGAAGGGCACCTCGTCGACCTTGCGCCAGCTGGTCTGCAGCTGCGCGTCGAGCTGTACCTCGGCGTGGCTGAGCACGGCCTTGTCGAGCAGGTTCTTCAGCCCGGTCTGGTGAAAGCTGTTGAGGTAGGCCTGCTGCAGCACGTGGTCGGAGTCTTCGCCCCAGGCGTTGGTGTGGCGTTCGAGCACGATGCGGTCCTGCGTCAGCGTGCCGGTCTTGTCGGTGCACAGCACGTCCATCGCGCCGAAGTTGTGAATGGCCTCGAGCCGCTTCACGATCACCTTCTGGCGCGACATCACGACCGCGCCCTTGGCCAGCGTGGCGGTCACGATCATCGGCAGCATCTCGGGCGTGAGGCCGACCGCGATCGACAGCGCGAACAGCGCCGCCTCCCACCAGTCGCCCTTGGTCACGCCGTTGATCACCAGCACCAGCGGCGCCATCACCAGCATGAAGCGGATCAGCAGCCAGCTCACGCGGTTGATGCCGGCCTGGAAGGCAGTAGTGCCTCGATCGATCGCGCTCACGCGCTGCGCCAGCGCGCCGAAGAAGGTGCGCTCGCCCGTGTGCACGATCACGGCCGTGGCGGTGCCGCTGATCACGTTGGTGCCCATGAAGAGCAGGTTGTCGCGCTCGAGTACGCCGGCCTGGTGGTCGGCCGCGGTGGCGGCGAACTTTTCCACCGGCATCGATTCGCCGGTGAGTGCCGACTGGCTGATGAACAGGTCTTTCGCCGAGAGCAGGCGCGCATCGGCCGGGATCATGTCGCCGGCCGACAGCGCGATCACGTCGCCGGGCACGAGGTCGCGCATCGGCACTTCCATGCGCTGCGTGCCGGTGTGCGCGAGGTCGAAGCCGTCGTCACCGGCGCGTCCGGCCTTCTCGCCGGGCGCGGGGCGCAGCACCGTCGAGGTGTTGCTGACCATCGCCTTGAGCCGGTCGGCGGCCTTGTTGGAGCGCGACTCCTGCAGGAAGCGCAGCACGGTCGACAGCAGCACCATGCTGCCGATCACCACCGTGGCCTTCGTGTCCTCGGTGATGTAGGAGACCAGCGCGAGCACCGTCAGCAGCAGGTTGAAGGGGTTGCGGTAGCACTGCCACAGGTGGTTCCACCACGGCAGCGGCTGTTCGTGGCGCACCTCGTTGCTGCCCAGCCGCTTGCGCAGCGCCAGCGCGTGGGCTTCGCTCAGGCCTTGCGACGAGCTGTTCAGGCGCACCAGCACCTCGCCCGCGTCGGTGTGCGAGGCGGCGGCCAGCGCCTTGGCGATCTCGGGCGGCATCGCGGCCGAGCCGAGGCTGCTGGGCTTGGCGCTCAGCAGCGTCTGCCAGCGCTCGAAGTGATGCAGCATGTGACGGCTGCGCAGGAAGCTTTCGAAAAAGGACTTCAGGACGTTCTTCATTTTTCTTCTCCTGTGTGGGGGCGCTCAGCGAGCGAACGCCCAGGTGAGGCCCAGCGTCCAGCCGCGCGGGCCGTCGTGGCGCAGGTCGCGTGCGTGGCTCAGATCGACGTTGACGGACGGGGTGGCCGTCCAGCGCAGGCCGGCGCGCCAGGCGTTGCGCCCGCCTTCGCGGAAGCGCTCGGCCACGAACGACAGTGCGGGCAGCGCGGCCCATTCGAGCGCCGCGCCCGAGTGGCTGGTGCTCGGCTGTGCGCGATGGAAGTCGCGGCCCAGGTTCAGGTGGGCGCGCCATTGGTCGTCGAACTGCCAGGTGACGGGGATCACCACGCTGCCGTCGGTGAGGCGCAGCGAGGCACGGTCGCCCGCATTCGTCGCACTGCGTTGCCACGAGGCCGAGGCCAGCACGCCGGTGCTCAGCGTGTCGGTGAGCGCGAAGGCCCACTTGATCTGCGGGCCGGCGCGCACGGTGCGGCCGTCGGCGTTGTGCTCACGCTCGAGGTTCAGGCCCAGCTCGACCGGGCCGACACGGCAGGCCGGACCGAGGTGCGCGAGGCGCTGACCGCCCCAGGTCTCGATCTGGCACTGGCCCGGATCGAGGATGGCGGCGTCGTCCACCGAATGGTGTCCGCCAGCGGCGTGGGTTTGCGTGGCGGCCAGGCCGCAGAGCGTGGCGACCCAGGCGCGGCTTGGCGCGGGGCGGCGGGAGGCAAAGGGGCGGGCGTTGGAACGGGCGGCCGTGGCCGTCCGCACGACACGCCGCAGGCGTTCGCGGGTCATGGGAGTTTCTCCTTCGGGTGCGGCGCGCCGCGAAGGAAGAAACGCCCGTGACGACTTGCTTACTCAGCAGTCAGCCGGCGGCGCTCCTCCGCAGCGCGGCAGGCTGCGAGGTGAATGGGGGATCGATCGGGCAAGGAAGAAGGCGGCGCACAGCGGCGCAAGCAAGGGTCCGGGTCCATGGGGGCCTCCTGTTCGGTGAGAGTGGCAGGGGCGGGCTTCAGCGGCGCGTGGTGCCGTGGCCGGGCTGCTCGAGCAGCAGCAGGAAGCTGCGGATGCGGCGCGTGGTCCACAGCGCGGCGGCGCGGTCCAGGGCCTGCTCGTCGTCGACGTGCGGCGCGGGGTTCACGCGTGCAGGCGCCGGCGCAGCGGCGTGCGCCGACGGGCGACCGTGCGACGGTCGCGTCTGCGGATGCAACGGACGAATTTGAAACTGGCGCATTACAAGGCTCCTTCACGCTGAAGGGCCTCGCGCACGGACGCACGCAAGCTGACTGAAAAAGTCAGCGACGAAGAACAACGGAAATCGGTAGGGGGAGCCGCTTGCCCGTGGGGCAAGGGGTTCGCGCTGCGGACACGGCGGCCGCAAGCGCGGGAGCTGCCTGCGCTAGAGGGCCGGGGGTGTCACGCCTGCCGAGGCACGCGTCTTGTCACTGATCCAACTGGCACTGTCCACGCACGGGGCTCCGAAATGATGATTTCCGGATTGTTGCACCGCATCATTGCCAGCGTCAACCCTTGGCCTGAAGCGAGAGACTGCGTCGCGGTTGTGTGGCGTGGAGCTGGGGCTGGTTCGCGCTGCGTTCGATGGGGGTCGGAAACCAGCGGTAGATGTTCGTGTCGCCGCGCCAGCCGTCGCTGAAGCGCACGAACAAGAAGCCCGATATCGCATTGCCCAGGTCGTCCACCGGGATGCCTGCGGCGCGCAGGGCGGCGACTTCTTGCGCGGCGCTCATGTCGAAGGGCAATTTCAGCGTGATGCTCGCGCTGTGAAGACTGGGTCGGGGCATCGTGACTCCTCTGCATGGACCAAGGGTCGTAGTGAAGCGCAAGAAGATGTGTCAGGCGATACCGAAGATATGGGAGCCTTCGCAGGAGAGGGCGGCGCTGTCGGCCTCTGCTCCCATGGTGCATCCCCTGACGGGGGGATGCCATGGGTAGGACGGCCTATGCCGAACGCCTGTCCCTGTGCCTATAGTCGATGCGCATGAAACCAAGCACCCCCGCCGTCCTGTTCATCTGCACAGGGAACATCTGCCGTTCGCCGACCGCGCACGCATTGCTGGTCCACAAGGCGCGGCTTGCGGGCTTCGCGGTGGAGGTCGACAGCGCCGCCATTTCCGACGAGGAGCGCGGCAATCCGCCCGACCCGCGCTCGGTGGCCGAGGCGCTGCGGCGCGGCATCGAGATGCCCACGCACTGCGCACGCCAGGTGCGTGCGTCCGACTTCGAACGTTTCGACTGGCTCGTCGGCATGACGCAGCAGCACTGCGCCGCGCTGCGCAGGCGTGCGCCCGCGGAGGCGGCGCGCAAGGTGCGCCTGCTCTCGGAGTTCGCCGAAGCCATCGGCGGTGACGTGCCCGACCCGTGGTACGGCGGCCACCAGGCCTTCATCGAGGCCTTCGACCTGATCGACCTCGGCGTGGATGGCCTGCTCGCGCAGCTGCGTCGCGACGCGGCCTGAGCCTGCAGGCGCTGGGGTTCAGTCCATGCAGAGCGCGCGGATCGTCGGCGGAATCGGCACCGCGCGGATGCCACCGCCTTCGCGCTTCGCGGCAAAGATCCGCACCTCTTCGCATTCGAGGATCAGGTCGTCGCCGCGCGTCACGCGGTAGGTCTGCACGAAGCTCTTGTCGCGCCACTCGGTGATGCGCACCGCGATCTGCAGCGTGTCGCCGTAGCTGGCCGCCTTGACGAAGCGCGTGTGCGTGTCGACCAGCGGCGTGCCGATCACGCCGAGGGTCTGGGCCGTTTCTTCCCAGCGCGGCACGCCGCACTCGGCAAAGAAGTGGCGCGAGGCCGCGTCGATCCAGCGGAAGAAGTTGGGAAACCAGACGATGCCGGCCGGGTCGCAGTCGCCGAACTCGACGCGCGCGGTGTAGACGACTTCCTTGCCGGAAGCGTCGGGAGAAGGCGTGGTGCTGTTCATCCGTCGATTGTCCCGCGCCCTCAATCGGCCTTGATGCCGCGCTCGCGGATCAGCGCGCCGAAGCGTTGCGAATCCGCCGCCGCACGGCGCTGGAAGTCGCCCGGCGTGCCCGGCAGCGGCTCGCCGCCGATGGCCGCGATGCGCTCCTTCACCGCGGGCAGCGCGAGCGCGCGGTTGATCTGCGTGTTGAGCTGCGCCACCACCTCGGGCGGTGTGCCGGCCGGTGCGTAGAAACCGAACACCGTGTCGGCATCGAAGCCACGCAGGCCGGCCTCATCAAGCGTAGGCACGTCGGGGAACTGCGACGAGCGGTGCGGGCTGCCCACGGCCAGCAGCTTGAGCTTGCCGGCGCGCACCTGGTTCAGGCCGATGCCGGGGTCGAAGGCGTAGTCGATCTGGCCGGCCAGCAAATCCTGCAGCGCAGGCGCGGCGCCGCGGTAGGGCACGTGCAGCGCGAACAGGCCGGCCTGGCTCTTGAACATCTCGCCCGCCAGGTGCGGCGAGCTGCCATTGCCCGGCGAGCCGTACGAGAGCTTGCCCGGGTTGGCCTTGAGGTAGGCCATGAACGACTTCACGTCGGTCGGCGGCAGCGAAGGGCGCGTGACCAGGAACACCAGCACGCGCGCGGCCGCGGCCACGGGCACCAGGTCCTTCGCGGGGTCGAAGCTCATGCGCGCATACAGGTGCGGGTTCACCGACACCATGCCGCCCGAGCTCATGAGCAGCGTGTAGCCGTCGGCCGCCGCGCGCGCCACGGCCTCGCCGCCGACGTTGCCGTTGGCGCCGCCGCGGTTCTCGATCACCACGGGCTGCTTCAGCGCCTCCTGCAGCGGCTGTGAGACGGCACGCGCGAGCTGGTCGGCCGCACCGCCGGCCGGGAAGTTGACGATCACCTTGATGGGCTTGGACGGCCAGGTGTCGGCGTGCACGGGGGGCGCGCACAAGGCGGTGCTCGCCAAGGCGACCGCCAGCAGCACGCGGCGCGATGTCGTCGGAAGGGGGCGTGGGGTCATGGTTCTTTGTCTCCTCAGGTCGTGGTCGTTGTCTTGGGCCGCTTCATCCAGCGGATGGGTTGCGCCTGCACCGGGCGCGGCGCGGCGCCGTGGCGCGTGAGCGCGGCGTCGAGGGCCTTGCCGCCTTCGTCCGCGAGCGCGGCCTCGCGTGCCGCGGCAATCGCCTCGGCGCGCACGGCGGGGGGCAGCGCGGCGCGGCCTGCGAGCTCGTCGATCACGTGCAGCAGGTTGTGCTTGCCGCGTTCGTTGGTGCTGCCGTAGCCCTTGATGAGCCGGCCGCACAGCGCCAGCTCGCGGCCCAGTGCCCAGTGCGTGCGCGTGCCGGTTTCGACGGCGGCGAGCCAGCGCTCGATCAGCGCCTGCTCTTCGGCAAAGCGGCTGCCGCGCCGGCGCAGCCAGGTGAGCGAGGCCAGCGCGCG
The DNA here is from genome assembly GCF_943372545.1 of Variovorax sp. YR752. Classification (NCBI taxonomy): domain Bacteria; kingdom Pseudomonadati; phylum Pseudomonadota; class Betaproteobacteria; order Burkholderiales; family Comamonadaceae; genus Variovorax; species Variovorax sp. YR752. Next base: position 27,501 of record NZ_CALRZC010000079.1, read on the forward strand.
CAGCGAGGCCATGCCCAGCACCGAGTGGCTGCCCACCTGCAGCGGCAAGGCCCACGGCGCAAGTCCGCGCGACTGGCGGCCACGGTCCCATGCGGTCACGCGGCGCGCGAGCGACGGCGGCAGCAGCGCTGCGAACTCGGGCGCGCCGGGCTTGAAGTGGTCGAAGACCTTCACGATGTCTTCGTCGCCCGCGCGCACTTCCTGGCGCACGCGGCGCGCGCGGCTGGCGCGGCCCTTCAGCGCGGCCACGCGCACGATGTCGTCGAAAGCCATCCACAGCGCCAGCCAGCGCGCCATTTCGCGCGTGACCGCGAAGCCCTGCGCGCCCGACGGGTCGGCGGCGCGTTCAGCCTCGAGCACCCGCGCCAGGCGCTCGGCGTACAGCGCGGCGTAGGCGCCGTCCTGGTAGTCGCGCACCCGCGCATGGCCGAGCGCGAGCATGTCGTGCACGGCGGGTGGAAAGCGGCGTGCCACATCGTCGGGCAGGGCCTGCGGTGTCGGTGGCGCGTCGCGCGTGTCGTCGCTGGCCAGCACGCCCTGCACGAACGCAGCCTGGGCGCGCGGCGCGCGCACCGCCTCGAAGGCGGCGGCAAAGCCGCGCAGGCTGGCGGCGGCCATCTTGCCGAGCTTGTCGGGTGCGGCTTCGTCGCCGCCGCGCACCGCGCGTTCGTAGGCCTCGCGCGGAAACGGGAAGAGGCCGCTGCCCGCGATCGCGCCGAACATCACGGCGCTGACCACCGTGCCGGCCTCGCGCGCCATGCCACCCATGTCGAGCACGTGGTGCTCGCGGCTGAAGGCCTTGACCACGTCGAGCAGGCGTTGCGCGTCGGCGCGGCCGTCGCCGGGCACCATGCGCTCGGCCGTGGTGAGCACGCGCGCCGACGAGCTGATGACCAGCGTGCGCAGCGGCGCGCTCATGCCGTTGCCGATCTGGCGCGTGGTCTCCAGCAGCTCCGACGAGACGATCGCGTCGAGCGCGCCCGGCACCGGGCTCAGGCTGAACACCGGCCGCCGGCCGCCGAGCTGCGCCATCGGCACCGGGAACACCTCGATGTAGTAGGTGGTGGCGCCGGTGCGCTGTGCCACGCCGGGGATCGACGTGCTCTGTGCCGCATAGCCTGCGTGGCGCGCGGTGTCGACCAGCCATTCGGTGAGCACGCCGCCGCCTTCGCCGCCGAGGGCGCAGACGAGCAGGGTGGTGGGACGGTTCTGTTCCATGTTTCGGTTCTCTTTCATGCGGGCCGCAGCGCACCGACGATCGCGCCGCGCAGGCCGTGCAGCAGGCGTTCGTGCCATTTCGGGTTCTGCACCACCTCGGCCCGGTAGAAGCTCGGGCACAGCGTGGCCGCGTGCGCGTTGGCGCCGCACAGGCCGCAGCCCACGCAGCCGTCGATGACCACGGCCACCGGGTCGACCTTCAGCGGATCGGGGTTGTCTTTCAGCGTGAGCGTGGGGCAGCCCGACAGGCGGATGCAGGCGTGATCGCCGTTGCACACGTCCTCGTCGACGCCGTACTTCACGCGCACCACGCGCTTGCCCTTTTTCAGCAGGCCGGCGATCCACGGCTTGATGCGGCGCTGCCGCTCGAGCTGGCACTCGCCCTCGGCGATCACCACCTTCAGGCCGTTGAAGTCGCTCGTGAGCGCTTCGGTGAGCGTCTTGCGCATGCGCTCCACGTCGTAGGTGGTGACGGTGCGCATCCACTTCACGCCCAGGCCCGTGAGCGTGGCCTCGATGGTCTGGTTCTTGTCGACCAGGCTCTGCTGCTTGTCGACCGCGCGTTCCTTGATCTCGTCGTCGGGCGTGGAGATGATGTCCTGCGTGCCGGTGGCCGAGGTGTAGCCGTTCTTGAAGATCAGCAGCACCGCGTCGTCGTCGTTGAACAGCGCGCTCTGCACGCCCGTGAGCAGGCCGTTGTGCCAGAAACCGCCGTCGCCCATGATCGACAGCGTGCGGCGGTTCATCATCGGCGCCACGCCGGCGCGGCTCGCCAGGCTCATGCCGTAGCCGAGGATCGAGTGGCCCATCGAAAAAGGCTCGAAGGTGCCGAATGCGTGGCAGCCGATGTCGGCCGCGATGTGCACCGGCCCCGTCTCCTGCTGCGCGAGCTTGAGGGCGGAGAACACCGGCCGCTCCGGGCAGCCCACGCAAAAGCTCGGCGGGCGGTTGGGCAGCGGCGCGTCGAGCCGGTGTGCCACCGCCTCGCGGCGCTCGCGGTTGCCCGCCAGCCAGGCCTGCGCCGACGTGGCGGCTTCGCTCGCACCGAGGTAGCGCTCGGCAAAGGCCGCGAGGCCCCCCGACAGCACTTCCACGCCGTATTCGCCGGCCTGCGGCAGCAGGTCCTTGCCGTGCAGTGGTGTCTGGATGTCGCGGCGGCGCAGCAAGGTGGCGATGTCCTGCTCGATGTACTCGGGCTGGCCTTCTTCCACCACCAGCACCGCGCGCTTGCCGATGCAGAAGTCGGCCACCTGCTCCGGCACCAGCGGGTAGGTCACGTTGAGCACGAGGATCGGGATGTCGGTGTCGCCGAACGCATCGGCCAGGCCCTGCTGCTGCAGGCTGCGGATCAGCGCGTTGTACAGGCCGCCCTGCACCACGATGCCCAGGTCGGGGTGGCGCAGGCCGGGCATCAGCTCGTTGAGGCCGTTCGCCACGATGTGGCGGCGCGCGGCCGGCATGCGCTCATCGCCCTTGAGCTTCTCGTGGCGGAAGGTGACGGGCGGGTGTGCCAGGCGCATGTAGTCGAAGGCCGCGGGCTCGTCCATCAGCGCGCGCGTGGACACGGCGGGCGCGATGTTGTCCTTGCAGTCGAAGCTGCCGCGCACGTGGCAGGTGCGGATGCGCAGCTCCATCAGGCAGGGCATGTTCGACGCCTCCGACAGCTGGAAGCCCTGCTCGACCATGCGCACCATCACGCCCAGGTCGGGCCGCGGATCGAGCAGGCACATGCTCGACTTGAGCGCGTAGGCGTGCGTGCGCTCCTGGATCACGCTGGCGCCTTCGCCGTAGTCTTCGCCCACCACGATCAGCACGCCGCCCGTCACGCCGGGCGACGACAGGTTCGACAGCGCATCGGCCGCCACGTTGGTGCCGACGATCGACTTCCAGGTGACGGCACCGCGCAGCGGGTAGTGAATCGACGCGCCGAGCATCGCCGCCGCCGAGGCCTCGTTGGAGCAGGCCTCCACGTGCACGCCCAACTCGTCCATGTACGCCTTGCCCTGCACCATCACGTCGAGCAGGTGCGACACCGGTGCGCCCTGGTAGCCGCCGACGTAGGCCACGCCCGATTGCAGCAGGCCCTTGGTGATCGCGAGGATGCCCTCGCCGTGGAAGGTGTCGCCCGCGCCCAGGCGCAGCATTTCCACTTCCTTGCTGAATGAAACTTCCATCGTGTCTCGTGCTTCTTGTCGTGGGGAGAACGCGGGAGTGTGGGCGGGCCTGCGTCATACTTCAATGCAATGAGCCAGCTATCGAATATGAATGGCGTGCATATCGACGCGGTCGATCTCAACCTGCTCCGGTTGTTCGATGCCGTCTACCGCACCCGCAACGTGAGCCGCGCCGCCGAGGCCCTGGGCCTCACGCAGCCGGCGGCCAGCCACGGCCTCACGCGGCTGCGCCTGCTGCTGGGCGACGCGCTGTTCACGCGCAGCCTCGGCGGCGTCGCGCCCACGCCGCGCGCCGAGCGGCTGGCCGTGCCTGTGCAGTCGGCGCTGGCCATGCTGCAGCAGGCGCTGAGCGAGCCCGAGCGCTTCGAGCCCGCCGCCTCGCGCAAGCTGTTCCGCATCCACATGAGCGACATCGGCGAGGGCCGTTTTCTGCCCGCGCTGATGGCGAGGCTGCGCGAGCTGGCGCCGGGCGTGCGCGTGGAGACCATGCCGCTCGCGCCGGGCGACATCGCCACCGCGCTCGACAGCGGCAAGGTCGACTGCGCCTTCGGCTTCCTGCCGCACGTGAAGGACACCCAGCGCACGCAGCTGCTGAAAGACCGCTACATCGTGCTGCTGCGCCACGACCATCCCTTCGTGAAGCGCCGGCGCAGCGGCCAGGCGCTGCTCGCGGCGCTGCACGAGCTCGACTACGTGGCCGTGCGCACCCATGCCGACACGCTGCGCATCCTGCAGCTGCTGAACCTCGAAGACCGCCTGCGCCTGACGACCGAGCACTTCATGGTGCTGCCGGCCATCGTGCGCGCCACCGACCTCGCGGTCGTGATGCCGCGCAACATCGCGCGCGGCTTCGCGGCCGAAGGCGGCTACGCCATCGTCGAGCCGCCGTTTCCGCTGCGCGACTTCACCGTGTCGCTGCACTGGAGCAAGCGCTTCGAGGCCGACCCGGGCAACCGGTGGTTGCGGCAGGTGATCGTGGCTTTGTTCTCGGAGCGCGGCTGACCGCAGCCGGGACACACCCACAGCGTGCCCCGTGCTCAGGGCACTGGGTGCTTCCCGCAGCGAAATCAAGACACCGTTGTGCTCGTCAAGGGCTGGTTGCCTTGAGGTAGTTCGCATCAAAGGGTTTTCGGGACCTCAGAACACCGTAGGCGATGGCCAGCAGCTTGTGCATGCAGGCCACCACG
>NZ_CALRZC010000080.1:0-32026 GCF_943372545.1 Variovorax sp. YR752
GGCCGGGGCGCCGGCCGCCGGCAGCGCCGGCGCTGCCGTCGCCGGCAAGACCACTCGCGCCGAGGCCTGGATGGCGCTGCCGGCCAGCCAGCGCCGAGGCGCCGTGCTCGCTCACCTGGCCGAGCAGGCACGCCAGGTCATCGGACTGGCGCCGGACGCACCGATCGGCACCGCACTGCCGCTGAAGGAAGCCGGGCTCGATTCGCTGATGGCCGTGGAACTGCGCAATCAGTTGACCCGCTCGGTCGGCCGGCCGCTGCCGGCCACGCTGCTGTTCGATCATCCCTCGCTGGACGCCCTCGCCGACGAGCTGAGCCGCCGCCTCGGTCTGGCCACTGCCGTCGCCGCAGCGCCGACGGCGACCGAACTCGGTGTGGCCACGCTGAGCGAGGCGCAGGCCGAGGCCGAACTGCTGGCCGAGCTGGCCGGCCAGACGCCGGCACCACGCCGCTGAACACGATGGCCGACACCGATCTCTCCCCCGTCAAGCGAGCACTGATCGAGATCCGCGAGCTGCGTGCACGCGTGGCCGAGCTGGAGGCGACGGCACGCGAACCGCTGGCGATCGTCGGCCTGGCGATCCGTGCGCCCGGCGGCGTGGTCGATGCCGAGTCCTTCGAACAACTGCTGTGGAGCGGCGCGGACGCCATCTCGGACATCCCGACCGGCCGCTGGGACATCGACGCCTGGTACGACGCCGACCCGCAGGCACCGGGCAAGATGACCACCCGGCAGGGCGGCTTCATCGACGGCGTGGACCGCTTCGACGCCGAGTTCTTCGGCATCTCGCCGCTCGAGGCGGCGAGCATGGATCCGCAGCAGCGCCTCGCCCTCGAACTGGCCTGGCACGCACTCGAAGATGCCGGCCATGCGCCGGCCGGGCTGGCCGGTACCCGTGCCGGCGTCTACCTGGGCATCGCCAACAACGACTACGGGCGCGCCCTGTTCGCACAGCCCGAACGCATCGACCCCTACTACAGCTCGGGCAACGCCTTCAGCGTCGCCTCCGGCCGCATCGCCTACCTGCTCGGCCTGCAAGGCCCAGCGGTGTCGGTGGACACCGCCTGCTCGTCGTCGCTGGTGGCGCTCCACCTGGCCTGCCAGGGCCTGCGCCACGGCGACTGCGACGTCGCGCTGGTCGGCGGCGTCAACCTGGTGCTGCGGCCCGAGATCAACGTCAACTTCTCGAAGGCCGGCATGATGGCCGGCGACGGTCGCTGCAAGACCTTCGACGCCGCGGCCGATGGCTACGTGCGCGGCGAAGGCGGCGTGATGCTGGTGCTGCGCCGGCTGGCCGATGCACGCGCCGACGGCGACCGCATTCTCGCGCTCGTGCGCGGCACGGCGTTGAACCAGGATGGCCGCAGCAACGGTCTGACCGCGCCCAATGGCCCGGCACAGGAGGCGGTGATCCGTGCCGCGCTCGAGGCCGCGGGGGTATCCGCCGGCGACGTCGGCTATGTCGAGGCGCACGGCACCGGCACGCCGCTGGGCGACCCGATCGAGGTCAACGCGCTGGGTGCCGTTCTCGGTGCCGGACGGGACGTCACCCGGCCGCTGGCCATCGGCTCGGTAAAGACGAACATCGGCCATCTCGAGGCCGCTGCAGGCCTCGCCGGACTGGCCAAGGCGCTGCTGGTGCTGCGCAAGGGCGAGATCCCGCCGCACCTGCACCTGCAGCGGCTCAACCCCTACATCGACTGGGCAGCGCTGGCGCTGGTCGTGCCCACGCAGACCACGCCGTGGCCGGCCGGCGCGCCGCGGATTGCCGGGATCAGCTCGTTCGGCTTCAGCGGCACCAACGCCCACGTGCTGATCGAGGCCGGCGCGCCGGACGAGACGAGCGTGGCGGAGGCCGGCACGACAGCCGATCGCTTGCAGCCGCCGCAGGTTCTGCCGCTGTCGGCGCGCGACCCGGTGGCGCTGCAGTCGCTGGTCGGCGCCTATCGGCAGCGGCTGGCCGGCTGCGACGAGGTTGCACTGCCCGACCTGTGCTTCACCGCCGGCGTCGGCCGCACGCACCAGCCGCTGCGCCTGGCCGCCCAGGGCGAAGACGCGGCCGCGCTGGAGGCAGCACTGGCCGCCTGGCAGCGCGGCGAGCCGCACCCGGCGCTGACCGAGGGCCGCAGCAGCGCCGAAGCGCCGCGCATTGCCTTCCTGTTTCCGGGCCAGGGCCCGCAGTACGTCGGCATGGGGCGCGAACTCTACGAGGCCGCGCCTGCCTTCCGTAAAGCCTTCGACCGCTGCTGCGATGCGCTGGACGCACTGTTGCCGCAACCGCTGCGCCCGATCGTGTTCGGCGCGCCGGGAACGGCCGGCCTGCTCGACGAGACGCAGTATGCGCAGCCGGCGATGTTCGCCATCGAGGTGGCACTGGCCGCGCTGTGGCGCAGCTGGGGTGTCGAGCCGGTGGCGGTGATGGGCCACAGCTTCGGCGAGTACGCCGCGGCCTGTGTGGCCGGCGCGATCTCGATCGCCGACGGCGCGCGCATGGTGGCGGCGCGTGGCCGGCTGGCCCAGGGCCTGCCGCGCGATGGCGCGATGATGGTCGTCGAGGCCGACGAGGCATCGGTCACAGCGGCCATCGGGCGCCAGGGCGGCAGGGTCGCGATCGCGGCGGTCAACGGCGCCGCCAACACGGTCATCAGCGGCGAACGCGGCGCCGTCGAGGCGATCGCCCAGGCCTTCGCCGCGGGCGGCGCGCGCACCAAGGCGCTGCGCGTCTCGCATGCCTTCCACTCGCCGCTGATGGACCCGGTGCTCGATGCCTTCGAGTCGGCGCTGGACGGCATCAGCTACTCTGAGCCGGAGCTCGCGTTGATCTCCAACCTGTCGGGCCGGCCCGCCAACCGGGCATCGATCGGCTCGGCCGCCTACTGGCGGCGCCACCTGCGCGAACCCGTGCGTTTCGCCGACTCGATTCGTGCACTGGCCGCGCAGGGCATCACGCATTACCTCGAGATGAGCCCGCACCCGGTGCTGCTCGGCATGGGCTCGGAGCTGCTCGAAGGCGGGCAATGGCTGCCTTCGCTGCGCGAAGGCCGCAGCGCCTGGCCCACGCTGTTCGAGGGCCTGCAAGCGCTGTACTGCGCCGGCGCCGACATCGCCTGGGCGCAGCTCCATCGCACGCGCCGTGCTCGACGCGTGCCGGCGCCCGGCTATCCCTTCCAGCGCAAGCGCCACTGGATCGATGCCGAGGCGGCAGCACCGGCCGGCGGGCCGTCTGCCGCGCAACGCTGGCAGCGGATGGCCAACGCGCTGGATCGCCAGGCCGACCGTGCGCCGATCGGCCTGGATGTCGCCTCCTATCCGGCCAAGTGGGCGTTGCTCGCCCGCCTGACACGAGCGCATGCCGTGCAGACGATGCGCGAAGCGGGTCTGTTCGCGGCGGCCGGCGAACGCCGTCGCCTGGCCGACGTGCGCGAGGCCGCAGGCATCGCCGCACCCTACCAGCACCTGCTGCAGCGCTGGCTGCGCGGCCTGGTCGCCGACGGCCTGCTGCGCGAGGAGGGCGACGAATTCGTCGCCGTCGCGGCGCTGCCGGTGCCGGCACTCGAGGCGCTGTGGGCGCAGGTCGAGCGCGACTTCGCCGACAACGCCCCGCTGCTGGCCTACGTGCGCCACTGCGGGCGACTGGTCGGCGACGTGCTGCGCGGCCGCGAGAGTCCGCTGGAGACGCTGTTCCCCGGCGGCTCCTTCGACCTGGCCCGTGACCTGTACGAGCGCTCGGCCACGATGCGCTACATCAACCAGCTTGCCGCCGCCGCCTTCGAGTCGCTCGGCGCCGCGGTGCCGCCCGGCCGCATGCTGCGCGTGATGGAGATCGGTGCGGGCACCGGCGGCACCAGTTCCTCCTTGCTGCCGGCCCTGCCGGCCGAGCGCTTCCGCTACCGCTTCACCGACGTCAGCGATGCCTTCCTCGAGGAAGCCCGCCGCCGCTTCGCCGCCTGGCCCGGTGTCGAGTTCGGCCTGTTCGACCTCGAGAAGCCGCTGGCCGAGCAGGCCCTGGCGCCGGCCAGCGTCGACGTGATCGTCGCCGCCAACGCGGTGCATGCGGTGAAGGACCTGCGCGGCGCGCTGGCCCGCCTGCGCAGCCTGCTGGCCCCCGGCGGCGTGCTGGTGCTGGTCGAGTCGACGGTGCACTTCGAGTACTTCGACATGACCACCGGCCTGATCGAAGGCTGGCAGCACTTCGCCGACGACCTGCGCGGCGACAACCCGCTGCTGGCGCCGGACCTGTGGCAGTCCGCACTGCTCGACGCCGGCTTCGCGCGTGCCGGCGCCTGGCCGCCGGCCGGGTCGGCGGCCGAGGCGATGGGGCAGCACGTCGTGGTCGCGCAGGTTCCCGGGGACGGTGTCGCAGCCGCATCGGCACCGGCCGGCGCCGATGCGTCGGCGGCGACGACCGGCCAGGCCGGGCAGCAGGCCGCGGCAGCGGCGCCGGCCTGGCGCCCCGGCTTCGACGCAGCGGTGCCGGCGCAGCGGCTCGATCTGCTGCGCGAACTGGTGCGCGCCCAGGTGATGCAGGTGATGCGCCTGGACCCGGCCTCGCCGCCCTCGCTGCACGACCGGCTGATGGACCTGGGCATGGACTCCCTGATGGCCGTGCAGCTGCGCAACGGCCTGGGCCGTGCACTGGAGCTGCCGCGCGCGCTGCCCTCGACGCTGATGTTCGACCATCCGACCATCGAAGCGATTGCCCGTCACCTGCTCGAGCGCCTCGCGCCCGATGCTGCCGCGCCGGCGCAACCGGCCACCGCACGGGCGGTGCCGGCGCCGGCGCTGGGCGCTGCCGACGTTGCCGATCTGAGCGACGAAGAGATCGCCCGCCTCCTCGACCAGCGCCTGGAAAACCCGCCTTGAACGACGCCGTGAAAGACGCCTCGCCGGATGCCGAGCGCGGCATGACGCCACTGAAGCGCGCCTTCCTTGCGCTGGAGGAGACGCGCGCGCGACTGGCGGCTGCCGAGGCCGCGCAACGCGAGCCGATCGCGATCATCGGGCTGGGCTGCCGCGTGCCTGGCGGCGGCAACGACCCGGCCAGCTTCTGGGCACTGATGCGCGACGGCGTCGACGCGATCGGACCGCTGCCGGCCGACCGCTGGGATGTCGAGGCACTGCACGACCCCGATCCGGAGGTGCCGGGCCGCATCGCCACACGCGCCGGCGGTTTCCTCGGCGACGTGCGTGGCTTCGACCCGGGCCTGTTCGGCATCACGCGCCGCGAGGCGCAGGGCATGGACCCGCAGCAGCGGCTGTTCCTCGAGGTCGCCTGGGAGGCGCTCGAGCATGCCGGCCAGCCGCCCGACCGGCTGCAGCACTCGCCAACCGGCGTGTACCTCGGCGTGGCCGGCAGCGACTACGCCTACCTGCAGTTCGAGAGTCGCGACCGCGAGTTGCTGGATGCCCACTTCGCTTCTGGCATCGCGCACAGCATCGCGTCGGGACGGCTGTCCTACCTGCTCGGCCTGCAAGGACCGGCGCTGACCATCGACACGGCCTGCTCGTCGTCGCTGGTCGCGGTGCACCTGGCCTGCCAGGCCCTGCGTGCCGGCGACTGCACCATGGCGCTGGCCGGTGGCGTCAACCTGATCCTCTCGCCGGACCTCTACATCGCGCTGTCGCGCGCCCGCATGCTCGCCCCCGATGGCCGCTGCAAGACCTTCGACGCCGCCGCCGACGGTTTCGCACGCGGCGAAGGCTGCGGCGTGGTGGTCCTGAAGCGGCTGGCCGATGCCCGCGCCGACGGCGACCGTGTGCTGGCGGTCATCCGCGGCAGCGCGCTCAACCAGGACGGACCCAGCTCCGGAATGACCGCCCCCAACGGGCCGGCGCAGGAGGCCGTGATCCGCGAGGCGCTGGCGCGCGCCGGCGTCGCGCCGCGCGAGGTCGGCTATGTCGAGGCCCACGGCACCGGCACCCAGCTCGGCGACCCGCTCGAGCTGCAGGCCCTCGGCGCAGTGTTCGGCGCCGACCGCGAACCGGGACGGCCCTTGCTGGTCGGCTCGGTGAAGACCAACATCGGCCACCTCGAGGCCGCGGCTGGCGTCACCGGGCTGATCAAGCTGGTGCTGTCGCTGCGCCAGCGCACGCTGCCGGCGCATCTGCACTTGCGCCAGCCGAGCCCGCACGTCGACTGGAACGAGCTGTCGCTGCAGGTGCCGACCGTCACGCTGCCCTGGCAGCCGATCGGCGGCCGGCGCATCGCCGGCGTCAGCTCGTTCGGCTTCAGCGGCACCAACGCGCACATCGTCGTCGAGGAGTCCGTCGACCCGCCGGCGACCACGGTCGCCGCGCCCGGGCCGCTTCGCGCCTTCGTGCTGTCCGCGCGCGACGAGCCGGCGCTGGCCGAGATGGCTCGCCGCTACCTCGCGGCCAGCGAAGGCCTGGCCGACGCCGCGCTGGCCGACCTGTGCTTCAGCGCCGCCACCGGCCGCGCGCAGCTGCCGCAGCGCGCCGTGGTGCTCGCCGCCGATCTGGCCACGCTGCGCGACGGTCTGCTCGCGCTGGCCGAAGGGCGCGACGTGCCGGCACTGCGGCGCTCACGTGTGCAGCGCCGTGACCCAGCACGCATCGCCTTCCTGTTCACCGGCCAGGGCGCGCAGTACGCCGGCATGGCCGGCCAACTGGACCGCACCCAGCCGGTGTTCCGCGCCGCGCTGGACCGCTGTGCCGCCGTGCTCGACCTGCGCCTGCCACGGCCGCTGAGGGAGTTGCTGTTCGGCGCCGCGCCGGGCGACACCAGCCTCGACCAGACCGGTTGCACCCAGCCTGCGCTGTTCGCCGTCGAATACGCGCTCGCCTCGTTGTGGCGCAGCTGGGGCGTGCAGCCGGACATGCTGATGGGCCACTCGGTCGGCGAGGTGGTGGCCGCCTGCCTGGCCGGCGTGCTGACCCTGGAGGATGCGCTGACGCTGATCGCCGAGCGTGGCCGGCAGATGCAGGCCCTGCCCGCGGGCGGTGCGATGGCGGCGATCTTTGCCGCCGCCGACGAGGTGCTGGCCGCGGTCGAGGCCGCCGGGCCGGCGCTGTCGGTGGCAGCCCACAACGGCCCGCTGCAGACGGTGGTGTCCGGAGACACCGATGCCGTCGCGCGCCTGTGCGCCGGCTTCGAGGCGCGCGGCGTGCGCTGCCAGCCGCTGGCCGTCTCGCATGCCTTCCACTCGCCACGCATGGCGCCGATGCTCGATGCCTTCGAGGCCACGGTCGCCGGCCTGCACCTGGCCCCGCCGACGCTGCGCCTGGTCTCCAACCTCAGCGGCGGCCTCGCCGACCCGCGCGAGATCGTGCAGCCGAGCTACTGGCGCCGCCATGTGCGCGAGACGGTTCGTTTCGCCGACGGCATGCGCACGCTGATCGGCCTGCGCCCGGACGTCTGCCTCGAGATCGGCCCGCATCCGACCCTGCTGGCCTTCGCGCAGGCCAACCTGGAAGAACTGCCGGCGCCGCAGCGGCCACTGCTGGTCGCTTCGCTGCGCAAGGGCCGCGACGATGACAGCCAGCTCGCCGAGGCGCTCGGATCGCTGTTCCTCGCCGGCGTCGCGATCGACTGGCGTGCCGTCTGGTCGACCATGCCCTGCCGGCGGCTCGATCTGCCGACGTACGCATTCCAGCGCGAGCCGCTGTGGTTCTCGGCACGGCCGGTGGCCACGGCGGCTGCCGGCACCGGTCACCCGCTGCTCGGCACTCGCCGACCCTGCGCGCAACCCGACACGCTGCAGTTCGAGCAGCTGCTGCGCAGGGACAGCGTGCCCTTCCTCGACGATCACCGTGTGCAGGGCCGTGCCATCCTGCCGGCCACCGGCACCGTCGAGATGGCGCTGAGCGCCGGCGCAGCGGCCCTGCGCCAGCGCGCCGACATCGCCGCGCTGGCCCTGCTCGAGCCGCTGGCCTTCGTCGAAGACGAAACCCGCATCGTGCAATGCATCGTGCGCCGGGAGGGAGACGGCGCCGATTTCACGCTGTGGTCGCGCGACGCCGCGGCCGACGCCGACGCGGCCTGGACGCGTCACGCGCAGGCCCGGCTGCGCCCGGCCGGGCCGGCACGCGCGGCCGAGCCGCTGAGCGCGCCGCGCGAACGCTGCCGTGAAGAGCGTAGCGGCACCACGCACCGCACGCTGCTGGCCGAACGCGGCCTGCAGTTCGGGCCCAGCCTGCACGGCGTGCAGCGCCTGTGGGCGGGGCAGCGCGAAGCGCTGGGCGAGATCGAGCTGCCGACGCCTGCCATCAGCGGGCGTGGCGACTACCAACTGCACCCCGCCTTGCTCGACGCCTGCCTGCAGGTGCTGGCCGCGGCAGTGCCGGCGGCGCCCGGTGGGCGCGCCTACCTGCCGCTGGCCGTGGAGCATGTCGGCGTGCTGCGCCCGCCCTCGACGCTGGTGTGGAGCCACGCCCGCGTCGTCGACGGCGGGCGCGGGGACACGCTGCACGCCGAGCTCGACGTGTTCGACGCCCAGGGCCTGTTCGCGCAGATGCGTGGCATCGCGCTGCGCCCGGCAGCAGCGGCGACGCCGCCCGTGCCGGCCTACCGCGTCGCCTGGGACGCCTGGGTGCCGGACCATGCCGACTGGCTGCCCGCGCCGGCCGCGCTGGATTCCGCACTGGCCGGCCGCCTCGCGGCGCTGCTCGCGGAGCACGGCATGGACGACTACGATCGCGCCTTCGTGGCGCTGGAGCCGTTGTGCCGGCAGTGGATCGCGTCGGCGCTGGACACGCTGGGCTGGCAGCATCGGGTCGGCGAGACGGTGGTGGCGCGGACACTGGCCGACCGGCTCGGCGTTCAGCCACGCTATCGGCGCCTGCTCGGCCGCCTGCTCGACATCCTGGCAGAGGACGGCTGGCTGGCGCGCGACGGGGCCGACTGGCGCGTCGAACGAGCGCTTGCCGCCCCCGAGCCCGCCGCACTCACGCGGCGTGCCGAAGAATTGCAGCAGGCCCACCCGACCTCGGTCGCGCGCATCGAGTTCGTACGTCGCTGCGGCCCGGCGCTGGCCGGCGTGCTGACCGGCCGCGAGGACCCGCTGCAGCTGCTCTTTCCCGACGGGTCGTCCGAGCTCGCCGAATCGCTGTACCGCGATGCTCCCGAGGCGCGCGCCTGGAACCAGCTGGTGCGGGACGCCGTCGTCACCGCCGCGGCGACGCTGCCCGCCGGCCGGCGACTGCGCATCCTCGAGGTCGGCGGCGGCACCGGCGGCACCACGGCCTGGGTGGCACCGGCGCTCGACGCGCGCCGCTGTGACTACCTGTTCACCGACGTCGGGCCTTCGCTGGTGCAGCGGGCGCGCGACAGGTTTGCCCGTCACGGCTTCATCGCATTCCAGACACTGGACCTCGAGCTGGAGCCGGCCAACCAGGGGCTGGCTGGCCGGCACTTCGATCTGATCATCGCGTCGAACGTGGTCCATGCGACGCGCGACCTGCGCAACACACTCAGCCGCCTGCGCGGCCTGCTCGCGCCGGGCGGCACGCTGCTCATGCTCGAGGTCGCCGGCATGGAGCGCTGGATCGACCTCAGCTTCGGCCTCACCGAAGGCTGGTGGGCCTTCGAGGACGCCACGCTGCGCCGCGACTACCCGCTGCTCGACAGGCCGGCCTGGCTGACCCTGCTGGGCTCGCTCGGCTTCGAGGCAGCGGCGATTGGCGGGCAGGATCCGCGCTCGCGCGAGGTGCTGCTGGCGGCACGGCGCCCGGTCGTCGAAGCCGCGCCGCCGGGGCACTGGCTGCTGCTCGGCGAAGGCGCCGGCCTGGCGGCGACACTCACCGAGCAACTCACCGCGGGCGGGCAGACCGTCGAGCGGCTGACCTGCGACCCGGCCGACGCCGAGGGACTGCGCGACCGGGTGACCGCAGGTGCTGCCGGCCTCGCCGGCGTGGTGCACCTGGCCGCGCTGGACCTGCCAGCACCATCCGGCGACGTGCCGGCGTCCCTGCTGCCCGGCCAGCAGGCGGTGCTCGGTAGCCTGCTGGCCGTCGTGCAGGGGCTGGGGCGCACCGCGTTCGCCGCGGCGGCGCCGCGCCTGGTGCTGGTCACGCAGGGTGCGGTGGCGGCATCGGCGGCAGCCCCCGTGCGCGCCGACCAGGCGGCAGCAACCGGGCTGGCCCGGGTGATCGCACTCGAACACCCGGAACTGCGGGCGCTGCGCGTCGACCTCGATCCGCTCGCCCCCGCAGCCGCGCAGGCAGCGGCGCTGTGGGAGCGGCTGCGCGACGATGGCGCCGAAGACCAGTTCGCCCGCCGTGCCGGCGCCTGGCACGTGCCGCGCCTGCAGCACCTTGCCGTGCGCGAGGCCGAGGATGCGCCGCTCCGCCTCGAGAAGGACGCCGGCGGCGTGCTCGACCGGCTGCACCTTCGCAGCGTCGAACGTCGCCCACCCGGCCCGGGCGAAGTGGAGATCCGCGTGGCGGCCGCGGGGCTCAACTTCCGCGACGTGATGAATGCGGTCGCGATGCGCGAGGATCCCGAGCCGCTGGGCGGCGAGTGCGCCGGTCGCGTCGTCGCCGTCGGGCCGGGGGTGAGCACACTGGCGCCGGGCGACCACGTTGTCGCGCTCGCCGAAGCCAGCTTCGCCAGCTACGCGACCACGCCGGCCTCGCTGGCGCGCCGCCTGCCCGAGGGCATCGGCTTCGACGAGGCCGTCACCCTGCCCTTCGCCTTCATGACCGCGCTGCATGCACTGTTCACGCTCGGCGGGCTGTCGCGCGGCGAGACGGTGCTGATCCACGCCGGCGCCGGCGGCGTCGGCATGGCCGCGCTGCAACTGGCACGCGCCAGCGGCGCACGCGTGCTCGCCACCGCCGGCAGCGCTGCCAAGCGCGAGCGGCTGCTGTCGCTCGGCGCCGAGGCGGTGTTCGACTCGCGCAGCCTGGACTTCGCCGACCAGGTACTGGCCCACACCGGTGGCGGTGTCGACGTGCTGCTCAATTCGCTCAGCGGCGAGTTCATCGGCGCCAGCGTGCGCTGCCTGGCCGCACGCGGCCGCTTCCTGGAGATCGGCAAACGCGACATCTGGAGCCACGACCGGTTTGCCGCCGAGCGGCCGCAGGGCCGCTACCACGCGATCGATCTGGCGCGCATGCGCCACGAGGACACGGCCGGCACGGCCGGGTTGTTCGATGAAGTCATGCGTCGCGCCGCGGCCGGCGAGATCCGGCCGCTGCCGCGGCACACCTTCGCGCTGGAGCAGGCCGCCGAGGCGTTCCGCTTCATGGCGATGGCACGCCACGTCGGCAAGGTCGTGCTGACGCGCGCCGACGCGCACCCGTGCTCGCTGGACACGCTCGATCCCTCGGCGGCCTACCTGGTCACCGGCGGCCTGTCCGGCCTCGGCCTGCTGACCGCGCAGCGCCTGGCCGAGCGTGGTGCCCGGCACCTGCTGCTGGTCGGTCGCCGGCCACCGACGGCCGAGGCCGAGGCCGTGCTGACCGCACTGCGCGGCGCCGGGACCCAGGTTCGCAGCGTCCAGGCCGACCTCGCCGAGCCCGGCGCGGTGCAGCGCACGCTGGCCCAGATCGACCCGAGCACGCCGCTGCGCGGCGTCATCCACTCCGCGGGCCTGCTCGAGGATGGCGCACTGGTGCAGCAGCCCTGGGAGCGCTTCGTCCGACCGCTGGGACCCAAGATCGACGGCACCTGGGCGCTGCACGTGCTCACCCGCCACTGCCGGCTCGACTTCTTCGTGATGTACTCGTCGGTGGCGGCGACGCTGGGATCGCGCGGCCAGGGCAACCACGCCGCGGCGAATGCCTTCATGGACGCGCTGGCAGCGCAGCGCCGTGCCGACGGAGCGCCGGCGCTGAGCATCGGCTGGGGCGCCTGGAGCGAGGTCGGCGCGGCCGCCGAGCGCCAGATCGATGCACGCATCGGCGAACGTGGCATCGGCGCGATCGCGCCGCGGCAGGGCATGGACTGGCTGGAAGCGCTGATGCGCAGCGACGCGCCCGCGCATCTGGCGGTCCTTCCGGTACGCTGGAGCGAATTCTTCGCCGCCGGCGCGGCCCTGCCGCTGCTGTCGGCGCTGCGCGCCAGCGAGCGCGAACCCGCGGCCGCCGTGCCGGCGGCGAAGCCGGCAGGTGCCGGCCTGCCGGCCTGGCGCGGCCGGCTCGATGCGGCCGGGCCGGCGCAGCGCGGTGAACTGCTGCTCGGCTTCGTCGGCGAGCAGGTCGCCCAGGTGATCGGCGCGACCGCTGCCGAGGCCATCGACCCGCGCCAGCCGCTCAACGAACTGGGACTCGACTCGCTGATGGCAGTGGACCTGCGCAACCGGCTCGGCGCCGGGCTGGAGCTGTCGCGCAGCCTGCCGGCGACGCTGGTGTTCGACCATCCGACCTTGCAGGCGCTGGCCGACTACCTCGCGCAGGACGTGCTCGGCTGGGCGGCGCCCGCCGCCGACGTCGCCGCCGGCGGCGCGGCAGCCGATGCCGACGCCGTCGGTGCGATCGATGAACTGAGTGACGAGGAGATCGAGCAGCTCTTCGCGAAGAAGCTGCGGAGACCGTAGATGTCGGACTTTCTGTCCCGGATCAGCCATTTCTCGCCCAAGCGATTGGCCCTGCTCGCCGACGAGCTCAACGAGCGCGTGCAACGCCTGGAGCAGGCCCGCCGCGAGCCGGTGGCCATCGTCGGCATCGGCTGCCGGTTTCCCGGCGGCGCCGACTCGCCCGACGCCTACTGGCGACTGCTGCGCGACGGCGTCGACGCGATCAGCGAGGTCCCCGCGGAGCGCTTCGCGATCGACAGCTGGTACGACCCCGACCCCGACCGCGCCGGCCGTCTGGCCACACGCTGGGGCGGCTTCGTCGGTCCGGTGGACGGCTTCGACGCCGGCTTCTTCGGCATCTCGCCACGCGAGGCGCAGAGCATGGATCCGCAGCAGCGTCTGCTGCTCGAGGTGGCGTGGCGTGCGCTCGAGCACGCCGGGATCGCGCCGGGCACGCTCGAGGGCACACGCGGCGCGGTCTACCTCGGCCTGTCGGCCGGCGACTACTGGCAGCTGCTGCGCGAGCAGGGGCCGGCCTCCTTCGACGCCTACACGGCGTCGGGCATCGCCCACAGCATCGCCTCGGGGCGCCTGTCCTACGTGCTCGGCCTGCGCGGGCCCAGCGTGTCGATCGACACCGCCTGCTCCTCGTCGATGGTGGCCATCCACCACGCGGTGCACAGCCTGCGCCGCGGCGAATGCGACCTGGCGCTGGCCGGCGGCGTCAACCTGATCCTGACGCCGGACATCACCGTGGCCCTGTCGCGCTCGCACATGATGGCGCCGGACGGCCGCTGCAAGGCCTTCGACGCCAGCGCCGACGGCTTCGTGCGCGGCGAAGGCTGCGGCGTGCTGGTGCTCAAGCGGCTGGCCGACGCCGAGGCTGCCGGCGACCGCATCGTCGCCGTCATCCGCGGGTCGGCGTCCAACCAGGACGGCCGCAGCAACGGCCTGACTGCGCCCAACGGCCCGGCGCAGGAAGCGGTCCTGCGCGACGCACTGGCCGATGCCGACATCGAACCGGGCAGTGTGGGCTTCGTCGAGTCCCACGGCACCGGCACCTCGCTGGGCGACCCGATCGAGGTCCAGGCGCTGGCGCGCGTGCTCGGCGCCGGCCGCGCGCCCGACGCGCCGCTGTGGGTCGGCTCGGCGAAGGCGAACATCGGCCACCTCGAGGCAGCCGCCGGCGTGGCCGGCCTGGTCAAGATGGCGCTGGCGCTGCAGCACGGCGAGATCCCCGGCCAGCTGCACCTGCGCACGCCCAACCCCTTCATCCCCTGGGACGAGATCGCGGTTCGCGTGCCGTTCACACGCACTCCCTGGCCGCGACCGGCCCGGACGCCGCGGCGCGGCGGTGCCAGCTCGTTCGGCTTCAGCGGCACCAATGTGCACCTGGTGCTCGAGGAGGCGCCCGAGCCGGTGCCCGACCCGCGACCGGACAGCCGCCCGCTGCAGTTGCTGACGCTGTCGGCGCGCAGCGAGCGGGCGCTGGCGGAGCTGGCGCGCAGCTACCGCGACCGGTTGATCGAGCCCGGGGTGTCTCTTGCCGACGCGGCGCACACGGCCAACGCCGGCCGCTCGCACTTCGCCCACCGTCTGGCACTGATCGCGGCAACGCCGGCACAGGCGGCTCTGCAACTCGACCAGCATCTGGCTGGCGACCCGGTCGATGCGCTGCGGGCCGGCACCGCGCCCACGCGCGCGCCGCGCGTGGCCTTCCTGTTCACCGGCCAGGGCGCACAGCATGCCGGCATGGCGCGGCAGCTGTATGCCACCCAGCCGGTGTTCCGCGCCGAGCTCGACCGCTGCGCCGAACTGCTGCGCGAGCGCCTGCCGCGCCCGCTGCTGGAGGTGCTGTACCCGAGCGACGACGGTGACTCGCCGATCGACGACACCCGGTACACCCAACCGGCGCTGTTCGCGATCGAGTACGCGCTGGCGCGACTGTGGATGTCCTGGGGCGTGCATCCGCACGCGATGCTCGGGCACAGCGTCGGCGAACTGGTCGCTGCCTGCATCGCCGGTGTCTTCACGCTCGAGGACGGGCTGGCGCTGGTCGCCGAACGCGGCCGGCTGATGGCTGCCCTGCCCCGCGGCGGCGCGATGGCATCGGTGATGGCCGACGAGGCGCGCGTGCGCGCCGCGCTGGCGCCGTGGGCAACGCAGTTGTCGATCGCCGCCATCAACGGGCCGCAGAACACCGTGGTGTCGGGCCAAGCCGGCGCGCTCGATGCGCTGCTGGCCGAGCTGGAAGGCCAGGGCATCGTGGTATCGCGGCTGAAGGTCTCGCATGCCTTCCACTCGCCGCTGCTGGCTCCGATGCTCGACGACTTCGAGGCCATCGCGGCGCGCACGCCGATGGCGCCGCCATGCCTCGACCTGATCTCCAACCTGAGCGGGCAACGGGCCGATGCACGCATCGCCACCGCCGCCTACTGGCGCGAGCATGCGGCCGCGCCGGTGCGCTTCGCCGACTCGGTGCAGGCGCTGGCGCGCAGCGGCTGCGAACTGTTCATCGAGATCGGCCCCCATCCGACGCTGCTGGCCATGGCCCGCCTGTGCATCGACGGCGACGGCGCGCGCTGGCTGCCCTCGCTGCGCCGCGGGCGCGACGACTGGCAGACGCTGCTGGAGAGCCTGGCCGCGCTCTACGCCGCCGGCGTGCCGGTCGACTGGGCCGCCTTCGATGCACCGTACCGGCGGCAGCGCATCGATCTGCCCGGCTACCCCTTCCAGCGTGAACGCTACTGGGTGCCGGCGGCACCGGCCCGGGCGGCACGTGGGCCGGAGCCGGAGCATGGCGGCGTCGACGCCTTGCTGGGCAGCGAATGGCGCCACGGACTGGGCCCGCAGCGTGTGTTCGAGAGTGCCTGGCACGTCGAACGCCAGCCCTGGCTTGCCGACCACCGCATCCAGGGCCGCGTGCTGATGCCGTCGCCGGTGTACATGGCAATGGCCGTCGCCGCCGCGTGGCGCACGCTGGGCGACGGCGCCTGCCTGGTCGAGGATCTCGCCGTGCTGCGTGGGCTGCCGCTGGACGGCGCCGCCGCGCAGCGCCTGCAGGCGGTGGCCGAGCCCGACGCCCGCGGCGCCACGTTCCGCGTGCTGGTGCTCGAGGGCGACGAGGCGACCGCCGACTGGCAGCCGTTGTCGACCGCCCGCCTCGCCCGCGCAGTGGTCGATGCCGCGCCGGCGCCGAACCGGCCGGAGGCACTGGCGGCGCGCCTGCCGCAATCCGTCGACGTGGCCGCGTATTACGACGACTGGCTGGCCGGGCTGGGCCTGCAATTCGGGCCGCGCTTTCGCGCCATCGACACGCTACGCCGTGCCGACGGCGAGGCACTGGCACAACTTCGCCTGCCCGCCGGACTCGACGCCCCACCGCCCGGGGTGCCGTGGCATCCGGCCCTGCTCGACAGCGCCTTCCATGCCGTGGGCGCGGCACTGCCGGCGGCGGGCGACGGCATCGTCGACGCCTTCCTTCTGATGCATGTCGACCGCATCCGGGTGAACCGGCCGGTCGGTGAGCGGGCCTGGGCGCAGGTGCGCCTGGATACCGCCGTCGGCGGCGTGAGCGCGCCCGAGACCTTCCGCGCCGAACTGCGCCTGCTCGACGACGAAGGGCATTGCCTGGCCGCCTTCGAGGGCCTGCACTTCAAGCGCGCGCGCGCCGCAGCGGTGCTGCCCGCCAGCCTGGCGCCGCAGGTGCGCGCGATGCTGCACGAAATCGCCTGGCGCGAGGTGGCCGGGTCCGCCGCCTGGCCGACGCCGGGTGAACTGGCCGATGCCGTCGAGCCGACCCGCGTCGCGCTCGGCGAGCGCCATGGCTTCGCCCACTACGCGGACTTCCTGCCGCGGCTCGATGCCCTGGCCAGCGCCTACATCGTGCGTGCGCTGCAGACCCTGGGCTTCAGTCTGGAACCCGGCCGGCACGTCGATGCCGCGACCCAGGCCGCCGCACTCGGCGTGCTGCCGAGGCACGCGCGTCTGTTCGACCGGCTGTTGCAGATCCTCGCCGAGGACGGCTGGCTGCAGCGCGATGGCGAACGCTGGCGCGTGCTCCGCGGCGGGCCGGCACCGGACGCCGAGGCACTCGGCCGGTCGCTCGCCCAGGACCATCCCGAAGGCGATGCCGAGCTGACGCTGACGCAGCGCTGCGCGCGCGAGCTGGCCGGCGTGCTGCGCGGCGAGGCCGACCCGCTGGCGCTGCTGTTCCCCGGCGGGTCGCTGGCCGACACCGAGCGCCTGTACCGCGACTCGCCACCGGCGCAGGCCTACAACAGCCTGATCGCCCAGGTGGTCGGTGCCGCGGCAGCACGTGCGCCACGCGGTCGCCCGCTGCGCGTGCTGGAGATCGGCGCCGGCACCGGCAGCACCACTTCCTACCTGCTGCCCGCGCTGGCCGGCATGGCGATCGACTACACCTTCACCGACGTCTCGCCGCTGTTCCTCAACCGCGCCCGCGAGCGCTTCGCGGCGCAGCCTGGCATGCGCTACACGCTGCTCGACATCGGCAGCGAGCCGGCCGCGCAGGGGCTGCCTGCCGCGGCCTTCGAAATCGTCGTCGGCGCCAACGTCCTGCATGCGACGCCCGACCTGGCGCGCACGCTCGACCACGTGCGCGGCCTGCTCGCGCCGGCCGGGCTGCTGGTGCTGCTCGAGGGCGTCACGCCGCAGCGCTTCGGCGACCTCACCGTCGGCCTGCTCGAAGGCTGGTGGGCCTACACCGACGTGGCGCGGCGCGACTACGCGCTGATGGCGCGCGCGCGCTGGCTCGACCTGCTGGCCGAGCGCGGCTTCGTCTCGGCACGCGCGCTGCCCGGCGACAACGACCACCCGGTATGGTCGCAGCAGGCGGTGTTCGTCGCCCAGGCCGGCGCCGCCCCGCACCAGCCGCAGCGCTGGCTGCTGGTGCCTGATGGCCGCGGCGTCGCGCAGTCGCTGGCCGAGGCGCTGCGCGCCGACGGCGACGAGGTGCTCGAACTCGCCGACGGCATGCCGCCGGCCACCGCGCTGCAGGCCGCGCAGGCGAACGGCCAGCCGTTGACCGGCGTGGTCTCGCTGTGCGCGCTCGACGCGGCGCTGCACGACGGGCTGGACGTCGAGGCGCTGGCGCTCGGCCAGCAGCGTCTGGTCGGCAACACACTCGCGTGCGTGCAGGCACTCGCCGCGCAGGGCGGAACACCGCCATCGCTGTGGCTGGTGACACGCGGCGCCCAGTCGGTGCCGCCCGGCGAGCCTGCCGACCCGGCGCAGGCGACGCTGTGGGGCATGAGCCACGTGATCGCCATCGAGCATCCCGAGCTGCGCTGCAGGCGCATCGACCTCGACCGCCACGACGACGCCCGCACCGCCGCCCTGGCGCTTCGCGCACAGCTGCGACAGCCCGACGCCGAGGACCAGATCAGCCTGCGCGGCGGTCGCCGCCTGGCCCGCCGGTTCGTGCCGCTGCCGCGCGATCGAGCGGCTTCCGAGGCACTGTCCGTCGCGGCGGACCGCAGCTACCTGGTCACGGGCGGTCTGCACGGCCTGGGCCTGCGCGTGGCGCGCTGGCTGGTCGACCAGGGTGCCCGCCATCTTGCGCTGATGGGGCGCCGCCCGCCCGACGCGCAGGCCAGCCAGGAGATCGAGGCCTTGCGCGCGCGCGGGGTGACCGTGCTGGCGCTGCAGGGCGACGTCGGCATCGAGGCCGAGCTGCGCCACGTGCTGGGCCAGATCGGCGCCTCGCTGCCGCCGCTGGCCGGCGTCGTGCACTCGGCCGGCGCGCTGGACGACGGCGTGCTGAGCTCGCTCGACTGGCCGCGCTTCGCCAGGGTGATGGCCGCCAAGGTGTTCGGCAGCTGGAACCTGCACCGGCTGGCCGGCGAACTCGACTTCCTCGTTCTGTTCTCCTCGGGGGCCTCGGTGGCCGGGTCGCCCGGCCAGGCCAATCACGCGGCTGCCAACGCCTTCGAGGATGCGCTCGCCTGGTATCGCCAGTCGCTCGGCCGGCCGACCCTGGCGATCAACTGGGGGCCATGGGCGGAGATCGGCGCGGCCGCCGACCGTCACCTGGATCAGCCCGGCTTCCTCGACCCCATAGCACCGGCCGACGGGCTCGCCGCGCTGCAGCACCTGATGCGCCGAGATCCCGCCGACGGGCGCTTTGCCCGCGCCCAGGTGGCCGTGCTCGCCACCGACTGGGCACACCTGCGCGGTCCGCGCGAGGCGGGCACCGAGCCACCCCTGTTCGCCGAGTTGCCGCTGCCGGCGCCGCTGGCTGCCGCGTCCGGCCCCGCAGCGGTCGCCGCGCCGGAGCCGGGACTGGGCGAGCGCCTCGCACAGACCGCGCCGAACCGGCGCCGCCATGTGCTGCGCGAGCAGGTGCGCCGGCTCGGCGCCAAGGTGCTCGGTCTGGCACGCGCCGAGGAGCTCGATGCCGAGGCTCCGCTGCGCCAGCTCGGCCTCGACTCGCTGATGGCGGTCGAGCTGCGCAACCTGCTCGGCCGCGCCGTCGGCCAGACGCTGCCGGCCACGGTGACCTTCGACCACCCCTCGGTGGCGGCGCTGGCCGACCACCTGGCCGAGACGGTGCTGGCCGCGCTGTTCTCCCCCGCCGGCGTCGCCGCCACCGCGCCCCCGCCGCCCCCCCCTGCTGCGCCGGCGAGCGACACGCTCGACGGCCTCGATGCCGATGAACTGGCCCTGCAACTGATGAACCGACTCGACAAGCTCGGCCACGGGGAGACACCGTGAGCGACGCCCGCCAGCCCGACCATGCCGCGCTGCTCAAGCGCGCCCTGCTCGCCATCGACCAGCTCGAGGCCAAGCTCGCTGCGGTCGAGCGTGGACGGCGCGAACCGATTGCCATCGTCGGCATCGGCTGCCGCTTCCCGCAGGGCGCCGACACGCCGGAGGCCTTCTGGGAGCTGCTGCGCAGCGGCACCGATGCGGTCACCGAAGTTCCACCGGAACGCTGGGACGTCGACGCCTTCTACGACCCCGATCCCGACAAGCCCGGCAAGAGCTACACGCGCTGGGGCAGCTTCGTTCGCGATGTCGACCGCTTCGACCCGGCGTTCTTCGGCGTGTCGCCGCGAGAAGCGGTCAGCATGGACCCGCAGCAACGCCTGCTGCTCGAAGTCGCGTGGGAAGCGCTCGAACACGCCGCGATCGCACCCGCGTCACTGGCTGGCAGCGCCACCGCGGTCTACGTCGGCATCACCACCCACGACTACGCGATGCAGCTGGCCGAGGCGGTCGGTTCGCGCAACGGCGATGCCTACACCCCCTCGGGCACGGCGCACAGTGTCGCCGCCGGACGCCTGTCGTACGTGCTCGGCCTGCACGGCCCGAACGTCGCCATCGACACCGCCTGTTCCTCATCGCTGGTGGCCATGCACTGGGCGCTGCAGAGCCTGCGCAGCGGCGAGGCCGACCTGGCGCTGGCCGGCGGCGTCAACCTCACGCTGACGCCGGACGGCTCGGTGCTGACGTCGCGCGCCCGCATGATGTCCTTCGACGGCCACTGCAAGACCTTCGACGCCTCGGCCGACGGCTACGTGCGCGGCGAGGGCTGCGGCATGCTGGTGCTCAAGCGCCTGAGCGACGCGCAGCGCGACGGCGATCGCGTGCTGGCGGTGGTGCGCGGCTCCGCACTCAACCAGGACGGGCGCAGCAGCGGCCTGACCGCGCCGAACGGCCGGGCACAGGAGGCGGTGATTCGCGCCGCGCTGTCCAGCGCCGGGCTCAAGCCTGCCGAGGTGAGCTACGTCGAGGCGCATGGCACGGGCACGCCGCTGGGCGACCCGATCGAGATCAAGGCGCTGAACGCCGTCTACGGCGAACGGCCTGCCGAGGCGCCACTGCTGGTCGGCTCGGTGAAGACCAACATCGGCCACCTCGAGGCGGCAGCCGGCATTGCCGGCGTCATCAAGACCGTGCTGGCGCTGCAGCACCGCACCGTGCCGCCGCACCTGCACCTGCGCAACCCGAACCCGCTGATCGACTGGGCGGCCTGTGCCGTGCGCATACCCACGCAGGCCACGCCATGGACCAGCGAGGCTGCGCCGCGCCGTGCCGGCATCAGTTCGTTCGGCTTCAGCGGCACCAATGCGCACGTGATCCTCGAGGAGGCACCGCCCGCCGCCGCCGTGCCGGAGCAGCCCGGCGCGCAGCCGCTGCTGCTGTCGGCACAGACCCCGGCAGCGCTGAGTGCGCTGGCCGGGCGGCTGTCGGAGGCGCTCGGCGCGCCACAGCCGCCGTCGCTGGACCGCGTTGCCGCCACGCTGGCCCTGGGCCGGTCGCACCTCGTCGAACGCTGCGCATTCGTGGCCGCCGATCTCGCCGATGCTCGCGACAAGCTCGCCGCGCTGGCCGCCGGCGACATGCCGGCGGCCGCGGCGCGCGGCCGCAGCGCCAGTGGCGCGCCGGAGATCGTCTTCCTCTTCACCGGCCAGGGCGCGCAGTACCCGGGCATGGCGCGCGGGCTCTACGAGGCCGAGCCGG
Organism: Variovorax sp. YR752; assembly: GCF_943372545.1. Taxonomy (NCBI): domain Bacteria; kingdom Pseudomonadati; phylum Pseudomonadota; class Betaproteobacteria; order Burkholderiales; family Comamonadaceae; genus Variovorax; species Variovorax sp. YR752. Next base: position 20,964 of record NZ_CALRZC010000080.1, read on the forward strand.
CCTTCCGCGCCGCGCTGGACGACTGCGCCCGTGTCCTCGATGGCGAGCTGCCGCGGCCGCTGCTGGAGGTGGTCTTCGGCGTCGACGACGCCGCGGCCGCAGCGCTCGACGACACCGCCTTCACCCAGCCGGCCCTGTTCGCGGTCGAGTACGCGCTCAGCCGCCTGTGGCGGCACTGGGGCGTCGAACCGACGTCGGTGATGGGCCACAGCGTCGGCGAGTTCGTCGCCGCCTGCGTGGCAGGCGTGTTCGCGCTCGACGACGCGCTGCGCCTGATCGCCGCCCGCGGCCGGCTGATGAGCGCGCTGCCGCGCGACGGCGGCATGGCGGCAGTCTTCGCCGACGAGGCGCGCGTGCGCGAGGCGCTGCGCGGCCATGAGGCGGTGCTCTCGGTGGCAGCCACCAACGGCCCGCAGAGCACGGTGATTGCCGGGCGCAGCGACGCGCTCGCCGAGGTGCTCGCGCAGCTCGCCGCGGCCGGCGTCGAGACGCAGGCGCTGAAGGTCTCGCACGCGTTCCACTCGCCGCTGATGGATCCGATGCTCGACGCCTTCGAGCGCCTCGTCGCCGCCACGCCGCGCAGCGCGCCGCGCATCGGCGTGCTCTCCAACCTGAGCGGCCGGCTCGCCGGCGAGGAACTGACCGAGCCGGGCTACTGGCGGCGCCACGTGCGCGAGGCCGTTCGCTTCGCCGAATCGATCGACACCCTGCAGAAGGATGGCTATCGCCTGTACCTCGAGATCGGCCCCATGCCGACCTTGCTGGGCATGGCGCAGCGCTGCGAGGTTGCCGCCGACAGCACCTGGGTGGCTTCGCTGCGCAAGGGCCGCGACGACCGCGCCGCGATGCTGGAAGCCGCAGGCGCCCTGCACGTGCTCGGCGTGCGCCTCGACTGGCCCACCGTGCTCGGCGCCGACGCGCGCCGCCGCCGTGACGTGCTGCCGCGCTATCCGTTCCAGCGCGAACACTTCTGGCAGGACCTGCACGGCGGCATGGCGGCACGTCACTCGCTGCAGGCGCTGCGTCAACCGCACCCGATGCTCGCCGGCCTGCTGCCCAGCCCGCTGCCGCTGCTGTGCGCCGAGATCGGCCTGCCGACCCATCCCTGGCTGCGCGACCACCGCATCTTCGATTTCACCCTGTTCCCCGGCACCGGCTACCTGGAGCTGGCGCTGGCCGCCGCGCGCGAGTTGCCCGGCGCGCCGGCAATGGCCGTGCACGGCCTGGAGATCCGCGAGGCGCTTCGCCTGCAGGACGAGCAGTCCGTCGAGCTGCAGGTGCTGGTCAGCGCAGGCGCCGACGGCACGCAGCAGGTGCAGGTCCACAGCCGCGCGAACGATGCGGCCGCATCGCCCTGGCGCCTGCATGCCCTGTGCACGCTGGCCCCCGTGGACGGAGCGGCCGCCCCGGCCGAACCGCTGGACGCGCTGCGCGCGCGCCTGCAGGTGCGCGTCGACGCCACCGACTACCAGGCCCGACTGGAGCGCCAGGGGGCGCACTACGGGCCGGCGTTCCGCGGCCTGGTCGAGATCTGCCGCGAAGGCGGCGAGGCGCTCGGTCGTGTCGAACTGCCCGAGGCACATCGTGACGATGCGGCGGCGATGTCGCTGCACCCGGCGCTGCTGGACGCCTGCTTCCAGCTCGTCGGCGCCGCGCTCGACTGGTCGGCAGACGATGGCAGCGAACTGTGCGTGCCCACAGGGCTGGGCGAATACCGCCTGCTGCGCCCGGGCATGGCCGCCGGCTGGTGCCACGCGCGCGTGGCCGCCGCGGCCGATGATCCGGGCCTGTTCCGTGCCGATCTGCTGCTCTATGCCGACGACGGGACGGTGATCGCGCGGTTGCAGGGGCTCGAACTGCGGCACACCACCCGTGCCGCGCTGGAGCGTGTGCTCGGCGGCGGCGCGCCGCGCGACTGGCTGTTCGAGACCACCTGGCCGGCCCAGGACGACAAGGCCGAGCCGGCGCCGCTGCCCGGCGGCCGCTGGCTGCTGCTGGCCGATGGCGACGGCGTGGCCGACGGACTCAGGGTGCAGTTCGAGCAGGTGGGCGCGCAGTCGATCCGCGTCCGAGCCGGCACCGCGCTGGCGACCGACGGCACGGACTGGACCCTGGACCCGGAGCGCGCCGACCACTGGCGCACGCTGCTCGGCATGGCCGCCTCGGCAGGCATTCCGCTGGCCGGCATCGTCGTGCTGTGGGCCACGCAGGCGCACGCCGCGCCGGCGAGCGACATCGCCGCCGTCGAAGCCGAACAGCGTCGCCTGCTCGCACGCTGCCTGGCCCTGGCGCAGGGCGCCACCGACACGTCCGCACGGCTGTGGTTCGTCACGCGCGGCAGCCAGTCGATTGCCGGCGAAGCGCCGGACCTCGTGCAGGCGCCGGCATGGGGCCTGGCGGGCGTGCTCGCCGCCGAACTGCCGGCACTGCGCTGTGCACGCGTCGATCTCGACCCCGCCGCCGGCGCCGACGCGGCGGCCTCGCTGTTCGAGGTGCTGCGCCATGCCGGGGCCGAGGACCGGATCGCCGTCCGCCAGGGACGTCGCCTCGTCGCCCGGCTGACACCGTCGACCGCAGCGCCGGCGCACGAGCGGCCGCTGTGCCTGGAGATCAGCGAACGGGGCACGCTGGAGAACCTGGTCCTGCGCGAATCGCCTCGCCAGCCGCCCGCGGCAGGGCAGGTCGAGATCCGTGTGCAGGCCACCGGGCTCAACTTCCGCGACGTGCTCAATGCGCTGGGCATGTATCCCGGAGACCCCGGTCCGCTGGGCAATGAGTGTGCCGGCGTGGTCAGTGCCGTTGGCGCAGACGTCACCGAGTTCCGACCCGGCGACGCCGTGGTCGCGATGGTCGACCGCAGCTTCGCCACCTGGGTGACGGCCCCCGCCTCGCTCACCGCCCACAAGCCGGACAGTCTCGGCTTCGCCGAGGCGGCGACGATTCCCGTCACCTTCCTGACGGCGCAGTACGCGCTGCGCGACCTCGCCCGCATCAAGAAGGGCGACCGGGTGCTGATCCACGCGATCACCGGCGGCGTCGGCATGGCGGCGCTTCAGTTGGCCCTGCGCGCCGGTGCCGAGGTGTTCGGCACCGCCGGCACGCCGGCCAAGCGCGCGCTGGCCAAGGCACTGGGCGCGCACCATGTGGCCGACTCGCGCTCGCTGAGTTTTGCCGACGACGTGCGCCGCGCCAGCGATGGCCAGGGCGTGGACATCGTGCTGAACTCGCTGGCCGGCGACTTCATCCCCGAGAGCCTGAAGCTGCTGCGCCCGGGCGGCCACTTCGTGGAGATCGGCAAGACCGGCATCTGGGACGCAGCGCGTGTCGCCGCCGAGTTCCCGGGCCGCCACTACCACCCGCTCTACCTTGGCGAGATCGCCGCCGCGCGCCCGCTGTTCGTGCGCGGCATGCTCGAGGAGATCCTTGCCGACATCGGCAGCGGTTCGCTGTCCGCCCTGCCGATGCGCTGCTACCCGTTGGCGCAGGCGGAACAGGCGTTCCGCTTCATGGGCCAGGGGCACCACACCGGCAAGATCGTCATCACGCAGACACCGGTGCCGGACGTGCGCGGCGATGCGAGCTACCTCGTCACCGGAGGGCTCGGCGGCCTCGGCCTGGCATGCGCGCAGTGGCTGGCCCAGGCCGGTGCGCGGCACCTGGTGCTGCTCGGCCGCCGACCGGCCGGCGAATCGGCACGTGCGGCCATCGACGCCCTGCGCGACGACGGCTGCGCAGTCGAGGTGGTTGCCGGTGACGTGGCCGACCGCCATGTCGTCGACGCGCTGCTGCAGCCACGTGCCGGCACGCCGCCGTTGCGCGGCATCGTGCATGCCGCCGGCTCTGTCGACGACGGTCTGCTCGCCGAGCTCGACATGTCGCGCTTCGATGCCGTGATGGCGCCGAAGGTGCGCGGCACCTGGAACCTGCATGCCGCGACGGCCGGTCGCGCGCTCGACTTCTTCGTCACCTTCTCGTCGGGCGCGGCGCTGCTCGGCTCGCCCGGGCAAGGCAACTACGCCGCCGCCAACGCCTACATGGATGCGCTGGCGCACGCACGCCGCGCGCAGGGCCTGCATGCGCTGAGCATCAACTGGGGCAGTTGGTCCGACGTGGGCATGGCCGCGGCAGTCGACCTGCAGCACCGTCGCCGCTGGGAGGCGATGGGCCTGGCGATGATCGCGCCGCAGGACGGTGTGCGCATGCTCGAGCAGATGCTGCGCGCCAATCGCCATGCGCAGGCCGCGGCGCTGCCGCTGGTGCGCTCGCGGCTGGGCAGCGACCTCAGCCCGTTCTTCGCGCTGCTCAAGCCATCGGCATCGACGCCGCGGCCCGGCATTGCCGCAGCGCCGGCGGCGGCGCCGGTCGATCTGCGCCCGCGCCTGGCGCAGGCCGGATCGCCGGCGGAGCGCCGCAGCCTGATGGCAGAGTTTCTCGCCGGCCAGGTCGTCAAGGTGCTCGCCCTGCCGAGTTCCGCACCCGTCGACCGGCAGCGCTCGCTGATGGACCTGGGCATGGACTCCCTGATGGCGATGGAACTGCGCAACCGCATCCAGTCGGCCACCGCGCTGCGCGTCGCCGTGGCGGACCTGCTCAAGGGGCCGAGCATCGACAGCTTGGCCGACGACCTGCTGCAGCAGTTCGATCCCGCGCAGGCCGGCCCGCCGCCCGACGCGGGCACGGCCAGTGCCACCGGCTGGGAGGAAGGCACGCTGTGACCGGTTCAGCCGCGCAGCCGTTCATGCTGATGCTCGCCTTCGCGACGGCCTGGGTGCTGCTCGAGGAGGTGGTCGGCGCACGCCTGCAGGCGCACTACCCGCTGCTGCAGATCGTCTGGTGCCGCTATGCCGCTCATCTGGTCATCCTGCTCGTGCTGTTCGGCTGGCGCGAGCCGGTGCGGCTGTGGCGTACGCGGCGGCCGGTGTTCCAGTTGACGCGCTCGCTGCTGATGCTGGTCATGCCGCTGAGCTTCGCCCTGTCGCTGGGCGCCGGGCTGGACGGCGCCGTGGTGTGGGCACTGTTCTGGTGTGTGGCGCCGCTGCTGATGCTGGCCGGCGCACGCTGGTGGCTCGGCGAAGCGGTGCCAGCGCTGGCCTGGGTCGCGGCCGCCGCAGGCGGCATGGCGGCGCTGCTGCTGTTCTCGCCCGCGCCGCCGCAGGCGGTCACGCGCCTGGTGCTGCCGCTGGTGATGGCCTTGTCGTTCGCCGCCTATGTGCTCATGACCCGCGGATTGCGCTTCGAGGACGTGCGCGCGAACCTGTTCTATACCGCCTTCGGCGTGTTCGCCGTGCTGACCCCGTTCATGCCGTCGATGTGGGTGGCGCCCGGCGCGCACGACGCGCTGGTGCTGATGGCCATCGGGGCGGTCGGCCTGCTGTCGCTGCTCGCGCTGGACCGTGCCGCGGCGCTGGGGCCGCTCGGCCTGAGCACACCGGCGCTGACGGCGCACCTTCTCGCGTTGATCGCGGTCGGCTGGGCGCTGGACGGCCATGCGCCGACGCGCCGGGCCGCGGTTGGAGGATTGATGCTGATCGGCGTGCTGTGGTACTTCTGGCGGCGGCATGCGTCGGCCGTCGCCGGCGCGCCGCCGCAGGCTGTCGAAGAAGGAACAAGGTGAACATCGGCGCGTTGATCGAACAGCTCGAAGCGCAGGGCTTCGAGTTCTGGCACGAAGGCAACCGGCTGCGTTTTCGCGGGCCGCGCGGCGGACTGGACGCGGCGCAGCGCGCCGCGCTCTCGGCCGGGCGCGACGAGGCCATCGCCTGGATGCGCGAGCGCGAGCGCCGGCAGGTTGTGCACGCGCCGCTGTCGTACGGGCAACGATCGCTTTGGCTGGTCCATCAGGAGCATCCCGAGAGCGCGGCCTACAACGTGGCCTTCGTCGTCTCGGTGCGCTCGACCATCGACCGCAGCGCACTGACCAGCGCGCTGCAGGCGCTGAACGACCGTCACGCGGTGCTGCGCACCTGCTATGCGCTCGAGGCCGGGCGGCCGATGCAGCACATCGCCGGTGAAGCGACGGTGGCGCTGGACTGGGTTGCGTTGCCGAGTTGCGACGACACGACCCTGCGCCGCAGCGTCGAGGCCGACTATCGTCGCCCGTTCGACCTCGAACGCGGCCCGGTGTGGCGGACCAGCGTGTTCAGCCGCGGCGACGACGACCACGTGCTGATGATCTGCGCTCACCACATCGCCGTCGACGGCTGGTCGCTGTTGCTGATGCTCGACGAACTGCGTCAGTTCTACGCCGAACAGACCGGCGGCGCGGCCGTCGCGCTGCAGCGCCCCGAGCAGACCTATGCCGACTACGTGCGCTGGCAGGCAGCGATGCTCGACAGCGAGCCCGGCCAGCGGCTGGCCGAACGCTGGATGGCGCGGCTGGCCGCGCCGCGCGCCGAACTGGAGCTTCCGGCCGACCACCCGCGCCCGGCGCGCAAGTCGACCCGGGGCGCGACCCTCGACTTCCACCTCGAGCCGGCGCTGAGCGACCGGCTGCAGCAACTCGCGCGCGACGAGGGCACCACGCTGTTCGTGATCCTGCTGGCGGCGTTCAAGGTCCTGCTGTACCGCTACACCGGCACCGACGACGTGATCGTCGGAACGCCGACCCTCGGCCGCGACCAGGGTGCCTTCGATCGCACGCTGGGCCACTTCGTCAACCCGGTGCCGCTGCGCTCGCGCCTCAGCGCCGGACAGAGCTTCCGCGATCTCGCGCGTCAGGTGCGGCAGACGCTGCTCGATGCGCTCGACGACCAGGAGTACCCGCTGGCACTGATGGTCGAGACGCTGCACCCGGTGCGTGATCCGAGCCGCTCGCCGCTGTTCGAGACGTTGTTCGTGCTGCAGCGCTTCGAGCAGTTCCGTGACCTCAACGAGCTGCTCTCGGCAGGACCGGCAGCCGGGTTCAGCGACTTCGGCGGCCTGCGCGTGCGCCCCTGGCCGCTGCAGCAGCAGGAGGGGCAGTTCGATCTCGGGCTCGGCCTGGTCGAACGCGAAGGCCGGCTCGGCGGCGCGATCAAGTACAACGCGGACCTGTTCGACGAAGGCACCGTCGCCGCGCTCGCGGCCCACTATGGCGAGCTGCTGCGCAGCATCACCGCCGACCCGGCGCAGGCGATCGGCCAGCTCAGGATGCTGGGCAGCGCCGAGCGCGAGGCGCTGATCGCCGGCGCGGGCCGCGACCTCGAGCCGGGACCGGCACAGACACTGCACGCCCGCTTCGAGGCGCAGGTCGCCTTGCGCCCGCTCGCCACGGCGCTGAGCTGCGACGGCGAGCGCCTGGACTACGCCGAACTGAACCGGCGCGCCAACCGTGTCGCGCACCGCCTGCGCACCATGGGCGCGAGCCGCGGCACGATCGTCGCGCTGTTTGCCGAGCGCTCGATCGAACTCGTCACCGGGCTGCTGGGCATCCTCAAGGCAGGCGCCGCCTATCTGCCGATCGACCTGTCCTACCCGGCAGATCGGGTCGCCTTCATGCTGCAGGACGCGGCCGCGCCGGTGATCGTCACGCAGCGAGCCTTGCTCGAGCGGCTGCCGGCGCATGGGGCCGCGGTGCTGTGCCTGGACGACAGTTCGCTGGGCTCGGCGCCCGATGGCAATCCGGAGCCGTCGTGCGGACCGGACGATCTGATCTACGTCATCTACACGTCGGGCTCGACCGGCCAGCCCAAGGGCACGCTGCTGACCCACCGCGCGGTCGATCGGCTGATGAGCGCCACCCAGCCCTGGTATGGCTTCGGACCGGACGATGTGTGGACCCTGTTCCACTCGGTCGCATTCGACTTTTCGGTCTGGGAGATCTGGGGCGCGCTGGTGTACGGGGGACGGCTGGTCGTCGTGCCCTACCTGGTCAGCCGCTCGCCGCAGTCCTTCCTCGAGTTGCTGCACGACGAGGGCGTGACCGTGCTCAACCAGACGCCGTCGGCTTTCCGCCAGCTGGTACAGGCCGACGTCGCAGCCGGCACGGCACGCGAGACCCAGCTGCGCCACGTGATCTTCGGCGGCGAAGCACTCGAACTGCAAAGCCTGAGGCCATGGTTCGACCGGCATGGCGATGTCCGACCGTTGCTCGTCAACATGTACGGCATCACCGAGACCTGCGTGCACGTGACCTACCGGCCGATCCGCGCGGCGGACCTCGAGCGCGGCATGGGCAGCGTGATCGGCGAGCCGATCCCCGACCTGCGCGTTCACGTGCTCGATGCGGCGCGCGAACCCATGCCCGTCGGCGTGGTCGGCGAGATGTACGTTGGTGGACCCGGGCTCGCGCTCGGCTATCTGAACCGGCCCGAGCTGACCGCCGAACGCTTCGTCGCCGATCCGTTCCGCCCCGGTGAGCGGCTCTACCGCACCGGCGACCTGGCGCGGCGGCGGCGCGACGGCGAACTCGAGTACATCGGCCGCATCGACCTGCAGGTGAAGATCCGTGGCTTTCGCATCGAGCTCGGCGAGATCGAGTCCGCGCTGTCCCGCCACGAGCATGTCTGCCAGGCCGCCGTGGTCGCACGCGATGACGACAGCGGCGTTCGCCAGCTGGTCGCGTACGTGGTCACAGACCGCGGCGCCAGCGTCCCGGCAGCGCAGTTGCGCGAGCGCCTGCGCGAGACGCTGCCCGACTACATGGTGCCTGCGGCCTTCGTGTTCCTCGACACGCTGCCGCTGACCAGCAACAACAAGGTCGACGTGCGTGCGCTGCCGGCTCCGGTGCCGGGCGTGGCCTCCGCGGCGGCGTCGGCCACCGAGCCACGCAACGTGCTCGAGTTCCAGCTGCTGGCCCTGTGGCGTCAGGTGCTCGGCAACGACCAGCTCGGCGTGCACGACAACTTCTTCGACCACGGCGGCCATTCGCTGGTCGCCGTCGAGCTGCTGTCGCGCATCGAGCAGGTCTATGGCCGCAAGCTTCCGCTGGCCACGCTGTTCCAGGCGCCGGCAGTGGCGCAGCTCGCCGAGCTGCTGTCACGCTCGGACTGGCAGGCCTCCTGGCGCAGCCTGGTGGCCATCAATCCGGTCGGCACAGCCACGCCGATGTTTCTCGTGCCCGGCGTCGGAGGCAACGTGCTGATGTTCGGCAAGCTGGCCAAGCTGCTCGGCAACGACCAGCCGGTGTACGGGCTGCAGGCCCGCGGCCTGGATGGCAAGGAGGAACCGTTCCGCAGCATCGCCGAGATGGCGGGAAGTTATGTCGATGAGATCCGCAGCGCCCGCCCGCATGGCCCCTACCTGATTGGCGGCACCTGCACCGGGGGCGTGATCGCCTACGAGGTCGCGCAGCGCCTGGTCGCGCAGGGCGAGCAGGTCCAGCTGGCACTGCTGGAGACCTGGCCCCCGGTGGTGGCGCGTGCACAGAGTTCGCCGATGCGCTGGATCTGGCCGATCAAGTACCTCGCCCTCAAGCTGCTCGGCTACCTGCGCGAGATGGCAGGCATGAACTGGCGGCGCTGGCCCGAGTTCGTGCGCGCCAAGCTGCGCACGGGGCGGGGCCTGCTCGACGTCGGCCTGAAAGGCACGCTGGAAGGCAGCGACTACTACATCGAGAAGGTCGTCAGCGCCACACTGCACGCCGTGGCGAACTACGAACCGCGGGCCTATCCCGGCGAGCTGCTCAACGTCATCGCCATCGAGCGTCCACTCCCTCCCGGGGCCGTCGACCTGCGGCGCGAGTGGGAGAAGCTGGCTCAGGGGGAGAGCGAGGCGGCGATGGTGCCGGCGGAAGATTCCGGCCGACTCTTCATCTCACCGCACGTGGAGGCGGTTGCGGCGCTGCTGCGCGCGCGGGTCGGGCGGCTGGGCCAGCCGCGCCAGGTGGGCACGTCCGGCTAAGAGGGCGGTGCGGTGTCTGCACGCGCCGCAGCCTCAGTTGCGCGGCGCTGTTCCCGCACCCAGAGCCGACAGTCGCCTGGTCAGGGCCGGCGTATCGGGAGCGGCCTTCAGGCCAGCCTCGAGCACCTCGCGCGCCTTCGCAGTCGCCCCGGTGTTGCTGTAGTGGTCGGCCAGGCGCGCATAAGGCGGCCAGTAGTCCGGCTTGAGGTCGATGGCCTGTTCGAACAGGTAGACCGCCACCGGGAAGCGCTCGAGCAGAATCAGGTTGTCGGCCTTGCGCGTGAGGATTTCCGGCAGCAGCACGAAGTCACGCGGCGATCGTTCGATGACGTAGTCGAACTCGAGCAGCGCATCGTTCAGGTAGAAAAGCCTGCTCTGCCGGCTGCGAGACAGAAGCACGGCCCGGTTCGTCTTCATCAGGCCGAAGCAGTAATGGTGGATGTGCTCGAAGGTGTCGCCCAGCGTGGCGCGCCAGGCGTCCGTCTTCTGCCGATCCGCGCCACCGGGCACCTTGGCGCGGAAGTAGTGCGTATAGGCGCAGTACGGCGGCAGCATCGCGACTTCGCGCGGATCGAAGGAATCGATCGTGTCGGGATAGCCCGGGATCGGGGCCTGGCACCAGCCGGCCGCGGCGGTACACAACAGCGCCACGCCGACGAGCGCACGCCGAAGGCTGCAAGAGCGTTCTGGACGACTGCCGTTCAAGGTTCGACTCTCCTGTTCATGGACACGTCCACCACGGGGCGCGCCCAGCTACAACCCGTCATCTTGCCTGCAGATCGTGGTCGGACAGACTTCGTTGCACAGTCGTTCCGCTGGTTTCCACCTCATTCAAGGGGGGACAAATTTCATGACCCGAGGCCCGTGGGGGGGCGCATCGATGATGCCAGCTGCCAGAATCCGGGCTCCTCCCGGGCGACGGTCGATCGGTCACGAAGCAGCCATCGAGTCGTCGCCGCCCCATTGCGAGCCACATGCCAACGACCATCTCCGTCTACGAATCGTTCGACGCGATACCCGACGCGGTCCGCTCGGCATTGTCGTTTCCTGGCCAATCGAACTTCTTCCTCTCGCTCGACTGGTTCGAACTGTTGCAGACCACCGCGATGGCCGACACCGTGCGCCCGCGCATCTACGTGCTCGGCGATGCCGACGGCGGCGTCAAGGCAGCGCTGTTCTGCTGCCGCCCGCAATGCGCCGGGCGGCGCGAGCTGCGCAGCCTGAGCAATTTCTACACGATCGAG